>JBMZDK010000142.1:0-10471 GCA_049614265.1 Thiolinea sp. | reverse complement strand
TGCGCAAAGTGGGTGCATAAACCGGCAGCATGCCAGGTGGAACCGGCCGTGAGTTCATTCTTTTCCAGCAGCAATAAATCCTGCCAGCCCAGTTTTGCGAGGTGATATAGCAGTGAGACGCCCATTGCACCACCACCAATAATGATTAGTTTCTTTTTTGTAGTCTGCATCGCCTTCCTCCCACATCCACCATCAGCTCGCCGTCGCCATTCAACGCAGTCCGCTGTATATAAGCCATCACTAACACATCGCCACTACGACCTCCCACCACCCCGGAAGTCGTATGTCCTACCACGGTTTCGGCGCAATAAACCGGTTCATCATGCAATAATAACGGCGTCTCATCTTCATATAGCACTTCCAGCAATACCCGCTGATACTCAGTACCGTCGGCCAATAATTGCTGTACCGCCTCAGCACCAATAAAAGCCCCCGCTTTCACTTTGTCCTCGTTCACCGCAAACATCAGCTCAGCGCTCACCGGATCATCATTTGGCCCGATATCGTGCCCCCAATGCACGAAGCCCTGTTCCATACGGCAGGCATCGACACATAACAACCCAACAGGCTGCAAGTCAAAATTCTCACCCGCAGCCTTCAGTTGTTCATACAAATACGCTGCGTATTCATTGGGACAATACAGTTCATAACCTAAGCCGCCGACATAAGACAAACGCGCGATACGCAGGCGGACAAAACCGAGTTCTACGTTTTGCACTGAGCCAAACGGGAAAGCATCGTTAGAGAAGTCATGATTACTCAGGCTTTGTAATAAGGCGCGGCTTTTTTTACCCATGATGCCGAAGACGGCTTCCTGGGTGGTTTCATCAGTAAAGGAAAATCCCCCTCGTTCCCCCTTTTGCAAAGGGGGAGGCCCTCCAGTAAAAGTAGATGGTTGCTGGCAAATTCCCCCTTCTAGATCCTCATACTTAGTTTTGTAAACTTGGTGCCGTGCAGACTTACCAGCTAACACCCCATCTTGCTGGAGGATTCCCTCCTTTGGCAAAGGAGGGACAGGGTGGATTTCTCTTTCCCTCATCCAATCCCACAATCGATACCGACACCCCGCCGCCGCAATCACCAGAAAGTGCTCATCCGCCAGTCGCGTCACAGTAACATCTGCCATAATCCCGCCCTGATGATTGAGGATAAGGCAGTAACAGGCCTTACCCAGCGGCAAGTCCATATCACGAGTCGTCAGGTTCTGCATATACGCCAGTGCGCCATCGCCACACACATGGAATTTGCAGAACGGACTCAGATCAACCAAGCCACAGCCGTTTTCTAAAGCCAGTGTTTCACGCCTGATAATGGGCCACCAGCTTTGTTCTCCATAACTGTATTCAATCCGGCTTTCCCTGTCATTCTGAGCAAACCACAGTGGACGCTCCCAACCGGCGAAGCTGCCAAATACAGCCCTTTGTTGTTGCATCAGGTGATGTACCGGTGTGCGTTTTGCACCACGGCCAAATTCGGTTTGTTTATAAGGCCAGTGGGTTTCAAACTGGCTGGCAACTGCTTCACGCATACGTTGTTGCAGGTAAAACGTAGTGTTTTGTTTAAGATCAAAGCGTGCCACATCCTGTGCCAGCAAATCCCATTCCGGTAATCCATCCAGCACCCATTCTGTGAGCGCTTTACCGACACCAGGTGAGGAAACAATACCTAGCGAATTCATCCCGGCAGCAACAAATAATCCCGGTTTACCCGGTACCGGGCCTAGTAGGGGCTGGGTATCAGCGGTAAAACTTTCCGGGCCATTGAGGAACTGGCGGATACCGCTCTCACCCAGTGCCGGAAAACGCTTGATCCCGTCCAGCATAAACGGCTCAAACTGCTCCCAGTCCTCATCAAAGACGGCATATGGTTGTTGCAGTGACGCAGCACACGCATCCAGCGTTTTCGCCTCACGCTCAAAACCACCCAGCACCAGTTTTCCGGCATCGCCTTTGCAATACAAACCGGCATCAAGATCACGGGTAATTGGTACCGGATTGGGTAGACCAGCAATGGGTTCAGTCACCACGTACATATGTTCAACCGGCATCAGCGGAAGGTGGATATTCAGCGGTTTCAGCAACGCTGCTGACCACAACCCGGCACATACAATCAGCGTCTCACAGCAAAGACCCTGGCCATTTTCCAACGTTAGCTGATAACCATTGGAAAGCTGCTCAATTCGCGTAACACCCTGCCCGCTTTGAATCGTGACACCCGCCTGCCGCGCTGCTTTAGCGTAAGCCATGCACACATCAACCGGATTGGCCTGCCCGTCTTCATCTACCCACAGCGCACTGTGCAAACCTTCATTATTAATCCAGCTGTGTTCATTCTGTATTTCAGCGCCTGACAACAGGTGTGTACCAAAACCCAGACTGTTACCCAGTGCAGCAATACGACGGATTTCGCTATCACGGTCTGCGGTTTGTGCAAGCCATAAACCACCGGTTTGCTGGTAGCCGGTCGCTTGCCCGGTTTGCTGTTCCAGTTCACGAAAAAAAGTTGGGGCATACATCGCCAGACGGGTGGCTGCCAAACTGGCGCGCAGGGGGCCGATAATTCCGGCGGCATGCCAGCTGGTGCCACTGGTGAGCTCATGACGCTCCAGCAACAACACATCAGACTCACCGCGCAGGCCGAGGTGACAAGCTGTGCTCAGGCCAATAGCGCCGCCGCCGATAATGATGATTTTAGCGCTTTGCATACTGCTCTCCTCCTGCTGTAGCTTAATAGCAGGAGGATTCACAACGCCAGTGATTTTTTATTGATTCAGCAACGAAACTGTGGAGTTAGAGTATCAGCAATGAGAAACATCCCTTGGGAATCTCTAAAAACCCCATTGTCAAAAAAACCATCCTCTACAAATCAACATCTTATGAAGCAAAAAACCTGAAATGGTAGGTTATTAGAGGTTCCCCCTTGATGGCGCCGGATTTTGTTCCCGCCAGGATCAGATGTTTATTGTGGCTGCTACCCTTAGTCCTCCAGCAAATAATCACCACGTGATGGCAATGGTTCTGTACCAACAATCTTCGCAATTGAACAACCGGGCCAGACATATTTATGGATATTGCGCGAAATGACCCGTCCGGACGTTCCGGCAACAATGGGGGTTCGGCGGGTAAAGGCTTCATCGCCATCCAACGCAATCAAATCTGCCAGCACATCGCCTTTCTCTACCTCATCACCCAATGCCACCCGATACGCCAGCAACCCGGACTCTGTCACCCGTGTCATTTCCGTGGCATTTAAAGGTGTTGGCGCCGCACCATCATCCGGTTTTGCCATTATCCACTCACCGCCGATTAAACCCTGCTCCTGGAAGAAACCGTACAGCCTGTGTGCATCATCACCATTAAGCGCATCAAACGTATCAAACTGCCCCCGGTATTCCAGAGTGGCAGCTATGGCTGGCTCCGGCAGGGGAACACCAGGAAAGGCTGCTGCCAGTTTAATCCACAAACCGGGCCAGACTTCATCAAAGGAACCACCACCACTGTCCTCCGCTGTCAGCACACCCGCCGCACCAATCCAGTGCGATAAATCCTGCATCACGCTATTAATTTGCGGGACAGAGAAAATATGCACCAGGGCATCATTATCACAGTGCAAATCGAAGACATAATCAGCATCATAAGCTTCCTGCATCACCATCTGCTTTTGCTGTTGCAGGGCGCTAACAGGAATGACATCTGCTAACCATTCGGCAACTGCACGACGTATAATCTGCCGGTTTTCTTCCACATCACCACTCCAGTTACCATCAAGGCGATGTTCAATGGCGTGGAACAAATCCGGCCATTGGCGGTTATGATTCACCCCGGAAACTTTATCATGGCGCCCCTGGTGCTGATTCAATGATATGTCGGCCATTCCCAGCGGATTCACCATTGGAAAAATGACAAACCTCGCATTAAGCAAACCAGCGTCGTCGGCCTGCGTCAGGAGCGGCAATAAATGATGCAACACCATAATACCGGGTTGTTCATCGGCATGAAGTGCAGCCTGCAGATAGACTTTATTCGATGCAGTGTCGGGCCCGAGTGTAAAATAAGTAAGTTCCGTACTGCGGCCGGGACCATCACCGGTAATGGTTTTTTGGATTCGGGTTAGAGACATAAGCTATTTCTGAAATTTCCGCACCAACGCTTCAATGCCCATTGCATAACCGTCAATTCCCATACCGACAATAATTCCGGCAGCCGCAGGTGACAGGTAAGAATGATGACGAAAGGACTCGCGTGCATGCACATTACTGATATGCACTTCGATCAGCGGTACCTCAGCTCCCTTGATGGCATCATGAAGCGCAACTGAAGTATGCGTATAGGCACCGGCATTAAATACCACACCCAGCATATTGCCCTTTTTAACCTCGCGCCCGGCTTCATGAATCGCATCAATCAACACACCTTCGTGATTACTTTGCATGCAACGGATATCAACACCAAGCCGCTCTCCGGTGTCCTGACACAGTTTTTCCACGTCAGCCAGTGTAGTGTGGCCATATTGCTCCGGCTCACGCTGTCCAAGCAAGTTAAGATTAGGGCCGTTCATTACCAGAATGGATGCCATGTATTTACTCCAATAAAATATCAGTTAATTGTTACAGTTTTACCTGAAGCCGCTGCTTCCACAATCGCTTCGGTGATCAGTACATTTTGGAAACCATCGCGCACACTGACCAGAGGCTCAGCTTCCCCTCTGATGAGCTGACAAAAATGTTTCAGCTGTTCACCAACCGGATCTTTGCGCTCCAGTGACACACATTCACTGGTAAATGGCTTATACCAGGAGCGATCAGCTTTATCGGTATAGCGTTTAATCCGCATGGTAGGTACTGACAGTGAGCCATCCGTTCCTGCGATGTGATAACAGTCTTCATCCGGATAGGTTGTGTAATCCGGGTTTTCCTGTGAAGTCTGCTCCCAACTGCAGGCTGAACCGGCGGTGTCTGATAAAATAAAGGTGCCGATTACACCACTTTCAAAAGACAATACGATACCGACCGTATCTTCAACTACGTAGCCTCGACGCCTGTTAGAAGCAATCGCCTGTACCGCCTGCACATCACCGCATAAATAACGCAGATTACCGATTTCATGGGTCATATTCAGCAGGATCGGCCCGCCACCAGGTTGTGTACGCCAGACACCTGCCCGAAAATAATCATCCGGTTTATAAAATAAGGCGCTGCCGGTTATCGCCACAAGATCACCCAGCACACCGGAATCAATCACAGCTTTGGCCTGTGCCATAATCGGACTGTGCATACGGTGATGCCCCACCAGTAAAGGCACGTCGCTATTTGCCGCGATAGCCAATAAGCGACGCCCTTCATCCAAAGTGTGCGCCACCGGCTTTTCAATCAGCGTTGGCACACCAGCAGCAATACACTGCAGCGTTTGTTCGACATGCAGCTGGTTGGGAGTAGCAAGAATGACACCATCGACCTGGCCTGTCGCCAGCACTTCATCCAAACCGGTATACCAGGAAGTTTGGTGGTTTTCAGCATGAGTGCGCCCGGCATCTGTCGGATCAGCAATGGCAAACAGGTGACATTCCGGATTATTAGCCACTAAAGCGATATGATCCTTACCAATCAGACCAGCTCCAACAACTGCAATATTCAGTTTTTTCATACAATAGCTTTGTTTTCTTCAGGTGATAAAACGCTGATTAACCGCCTGCAGGCAGTAATTCCCCGCACACATAACGGGCAATATCAACGCATCATTAATGCCTGTAATTTACGGAATTCCTGTTCCTGTGCCGCCAACCGAACTTCAGCATTGCGTTCGCCAAAACCGGTATAATTATCACGCTGAATAATTTCAAAGAACAGACCATTGATGTGACGGGTGTAGATATGGAAAAAACGCCCCCCGTCTTTTTCGTCGTACAACACGTTATAGGTATTCATGCGCTGAATAGTCAACTCATCCAGACCGGACTCAGCAGCTAAACGCGTGTAGTAATCGTTTGGAATCGGCAAGATATTATGCGGATTCAGGTGCGAGGCCACATGGAAAATATCATCACACTGTAACGCTATATGCTGCACGCCGGAACCGGAGAAACGGCTGCGAAAACGTTCGGTTGATGAATCCGGCGCATGTGATGTATTGACGGGAAACTGAACACTGTAATCGCCATTGACCAGCGACCGGCTATGCACCACACCATTCGCATCTTCGAGGTCATACTCAGGATTAGCATCCAGCTCAAATAACACCTTATAGAACTGAATCTGGGCCAGAAACTCAGCCGGTGCCACGGCCTGCGTGATGTGATCAATACGGGTCAACCCAAAACCAACTGGCTGCTCGCTATCTGTATCGGGCAAAGCTTCAAAATCGACTTCGTAAAAGTGGGGCTGACCCGGTGAGGTGTCCACCAAATATAACAAACCATCCCAGATAGTACGGATTGCCGGAATATCTAACTCGCCCGGTGCCACACTGGTTTCATAAAAATCACAGTGATGCCGGCGACAACGCTCAACCAGCTCCGCTTTTTGCTCAGTCGCTAAACCCAAAGCGCAAACCGCAGTTCCATGTTGTTCGAAATGGCGGTTAGCGAAGCTGTCAGCTTCATGATTCACGATAAAATTAATGCGGCCCTGACGATACAGCACCACATCTTTACTGCGGTGGACATGTGTTTTCCGGAAGCCCAGAGCGACCAGCAATTGCTCAAACCAGCGGGCAATACCCCCCTGACTGGCCAGTTCAATAAATTCAACGCCACTCAACATTGACACAATAGACTTTCCCCTCTATTCCGGCACAGCATAAATCTCACCTTATACTTTGCCCCCACCATTCAGGGAACGCTGATAAAAGCCTTCCAAATGACCGCTGATTGCCTGTGTACAAGCTTCCTGATCTCCGCTGAGTACAGCTTTCACGATATTGTCATGTTCATCAACAATATCAATGCCACGGAAACCCTGGATTTTAAGTTCTCTCACTACGTACTGCCGAAACTGATCATAAATCTGCCGGTGGTAATGCTGATGCAATTCTGAACCACAGGCTGCAATCAGTGCAGCATGAAATTCATAATCACACTGATGCCACATATAGAAGTAAGTTTCCTGATCCTCACGCATTTTGCCTTCCATATACACCAGTTTATGGTGCGCAGCGACAATATTGCTTTCCCACTCCACACCGCCTTGCTGAAAAGACAAACGCACACCTTCACATTCGAGCAGGATTCTCAGCTGCGTCAGTTCCCGCAGACGATCTGCTGAATCGCAGGCAATCCGAAAACCTTTCTGGTCTTCCGAATCGACCAAACCCTCGATAGACAAACGTGCCAGGCTTTCACGCAGCACATTGACCCCACTGTTATAACGCTCTTTCAGCGCCTCCATCTTAAGCTTGGTGCCCGGCTCAAAAACACCCTGCAGAATATCAGTACGTAATGTCTCGTACAGATTCATACGCTTATTCACTCCATAAGATCAGTGGGAGCCTATTGTAACCTACCTGAAGCAGTTCTAAAAACACTAATAATATCACATTTAAATATAAATATAGGCTATTTTTATTTTTAAGGATTAATATCAAAAAAGTATTGATATATTTTTTTGATCTGTGCAAACATAAAAAAAGGGATAACACCCTGATTCATCTTGCCCCTCAGGAGGGCAATCATTATGTTTGAGGAGAAGATCATGAAAGTTTTAACTCAACCCGCGCGTACGGGTCTGAAACGTGTGCTGGGATCTGTAACACTAGCCGTTGCTCTGGGAGCAGCCTCACTGGCTAATGCGGCTGATATGAAATTGCGTCTGTCAGCATCCAGCTCTGAGACTGACCAGCGGGCAGTTGCTCTGATGGAGAAATTTGCACCGGCAGTAAAAGACTTCGCAACCTTTGAGCCGCACTGGAATTCATCACTGTTTAAACAGGGCACTGACCTGGAGGCTATTGCACGGGGCAACCTGGATATGACCATTACGTCCGCCCAGGAGATTGCTGAATTCATCCCGGCATTTTCAATCTTCACCGCAGGCTATATGCATCGCGATGCTGCGCATCAAGTGGCTGTTTTCAACGCTGACTTTATGCAACCACTGAAGAAAGAAGTTGAAGATACGCTGGGGGTGAAATTGCTGTCAGTCATGTATTTAGGCCGTCGCCAACTTAACCTGCGCACAGATCAGGAAGTGAAAACACCTGCAGACCTGAAAGGTGTGAAATTGCGTATGCCGGGTTCTGATGCATGGCAATTCCTGGGTAAAGCGCTTGGAGCCAACCCCACACCAATGGCCTTCACCGAAGTTTATACAGCCCTGCAAACCGGTGCTGTAGACGGTCAGGACAATCCATTGCCTACGGATAAAGACGCAAAATTCTATGAAGTTACCAAGCAAATCGTATTAACCAGTCACCTGGTTGACCTTAACTACCTGGCAATCTCTAAAAAGGTCTTTGACGGCCTGAGCAAAGAACAGCAGGAAGTTGTTCAGAAAGCAGCAGACGAAGCTGCCGAATACGGGCGTCAAAACCAGTTAAAACTGGAAGATGAACTGGCTGACTTTTTCCGAGACAAAGGTTTGAAGGTCTATGAGCCTGACGTAAAAGCATTCCGTGATACGGTACAAAAAGCGTATATGGAATCTGATTTCTCCAAGAGCTGGCCTGAAGGACTGGTTGAAAAAATCAACGAACTTTAAGTCATACCAGCCAATAAGAGTGACACGGGGGTGCATCAGCGCCCCTATTCATTCTTCTCGCAAGGGATAACACCATGTCCAGAATACTTAACTGGCTACAGCATATTGCTGATGGTATTGCTGTGCTCATGCTATCAGCAACTTTTATTATTTTTGGTGTGCAAATTCTTGCCAGATACCTGCTGGATACGCCACTTGGCTGGACGCTGGAAGTTTGCCTGACACTCTGGCTGTGGCTGATTTTCTGGGCCGGTGCTTTCTGCCTGAAAAACAGCGACCACATTCGCTTCGATATTCTGTATCAGGCTGTCCCCTACAAAGTACAGCGCACTTTTTTTCTGCTTGCTGCCTTGCTCACCATGATTGGCTTTGCTATCAGCTTTTTGCCCACCTGGGATTACATTCTGTTTTACAAAATCAAAAAAAGTGCCGTCCTGAAAATACGCCTCGACTATGTATTCAGCATTTATGGCATCTTCCTCGGCGCTATTGTCATGCGCTATGGCTGGGAAATTTTCCGCTTTTTCAAACCCGCTGAGCAATTTGATAATCATTCACCATCGTCAGCCCCGGAGGAGCAGTCATGAGCCTGGCCTTTACTTTATGTCTGTTAACCGTTTTTATCCTGGCAGCCTTTGGCGCACCGGTCGCTTTTTCAATGATTATCGGGGCTATTATCTACCTGCTTACCAGTGGCCAGGACATTGCGCTTGCCGGCGAACAAATTATTCAGGGTATCTATAACAGCTTTATCCTGCTTGCCGTCCCTCTGTTTATTGTCGCAGCCAATATTATGAATGCGGGCACTATTTCAGATCGCCTGCTACAGTTCTGCGTTGCCATGGTGGGGCACTTACGCGGCGGGCTTGGGCATGTAAACATTGTCTCCAGCCTGATCTTCTCCGGTATGTCCGGTTCAGCAGTTGCTGATGCTGCAGGTGTCGGGCGCGTCATTATTAATATGATGACAAAAGATGGCCGTTACCCTCCTTCCTACGCCGCTGCAGTCACTGCTGCCTCAGCAACCATCGGCCCGATTATTCCGCCTTCCATTCCCATGGTGATCTATGCCCTGGTTTCCGGTGCCTCAGTAGGCTACTTGTTTATTGCAGGTCTGGTGCCAGGATTGATGATGGGTGCGGCCCTGATGGTAATGAACCGGATTATGGCGCAAAAGCTGGGCGTGGTTCGGGAAGAACGCACCCCGGCCAAAGACATTCCCAAGGTTACATTGCGCGCCCTGCCCGCTCTGATGATGCCGGCAATTCTGCTTTACGGAATTTACGGTGGCGTAACAACACCCACAGAGGCCGCAGCTGTGGCCGCAGCTTATGCTTTTTTCCTTGCGGCTGTAGTTTACCGCTCAATTAGCCTGGCAGATTTGTATAAAGCTCTGAAAGAAAGTGCATACTCATCCGCCTCTGTCGGATTGGTGATTAGTGCTGCACTAATATTCAACTACATAGTGGCCACTGAAAATATTCCCACACAGATTGCGGGCATGCTGGGCGAAATGGATCTGTCCCCCATTGCTTTCCTGCTGATGATTAACCTTATCTATCTGTTGCTCGGCTGTGTGCTGGATGCGACCACCGTCATTCTCGTCATTGTGCCTTTATTTATTCCAGCCTGCCGTGAGTTGGGAATTGATCTGGTGCATTTCGGTGTCATCACCATTGTTAACCTGATGATAGGCCTGATTACACCACCATATGGCGTCCTTTTATTCGTCATTAATGGCACCACCGGTATTGCACTGGCCGGAATCATCAAACAGGTCGT
>JBMZDK010000141.1:0-10536 GCA_049614265.1 Thiolinea sp. | reverse complement strand
GGTAACAGACGCCGCAGATCGCTTCTGCGCAGCGCTACAACAATATAGCTGAATGGCTTACGATTTGCCACAACGCCTGTTTTAATTTCTCTTCATATAAATTATGTCCGGCATCTGCGACGATCAGCTTTGAGTTGGGCAAGGCCGCATCCAATGTTTTTGCTGCTGATAGCGGACAAACCTGATCATTTTTGCCGTGTATCAGTGTGACGGGGATACCTTTCAGGCAGTGCAGGTCTTTCATCACACCTTGTTCGCCCAGAAAAAACTGGTGATGGCAATAATGGGCATAGACCAGTTTAGCGGCAATACGTTTTTGCTGTTGCTGGGGATTAGTTTCTGCTGATGCTTTGGGAGTACCCATTACCGTGGCTTCCCAGTGATCCCAGGCAAGAGCAACCTTATATGCTGAGGTTTGAAAGGATGTTTTTAGTACATTGTAAAGTCGTGTGGTGAGTGGTTCTCCCGGAGCAGGTGATAAAGCAGCTAACAATACCTGGTAAGCTGCAGGGTGTTTCATTGCTACGCCATTAGGTTGTATAAACCAGTCCAAATCCTGTTTGCGGGCTAAAAAGCTGCCGCGCAGGATGATGGATGTGACCCGCTGACGGTGCTGCTTGCTATATTCCAGGGCCAGAGTGGCTCCCCATGAGCCGCCATATACCGCCCAATGTTCGATCTTGAGAATTCGGCGCAGTTGCTCGATATCCTGTATCAGGTGTTGCGTTGTATTGTTATGAATGTCAGCACTGGGTGTTGAGCGGCCACAGCCTCGTTGATCAAACATAATGACGCAATAACGATTCAGGTTAAACAGACTGGCTTCATAGGGATTGGCACTGGCGCCAGGGCCGCCATGCAGAAACAGAATTGGCCGTAATTCAGGATTGCCTATCACAGCATAGGCTATTTCATGTTGATCATGAGTGTGGAAGAATTTCAGCTCAGTTTGGGTATTCGGCATTTGATTTGCTGTCTTTTTTTGGGTGGAAAGTGGGCGGTGTTCTATGATGAGCTTCTGAAAAATACCTTTTATCTCAGTTTTAATACCGTCTATCTAGAGTTTTCAGGCATTCTCTTGCCGCTTCGCATAAATATCTACTACCCCAATTCACCGCTCCCAGAGGCTACGCGCGTGACGTTATTCTATTCCCGGTATGTATTGAAGGCGATACCTGCTTTGCTGTTGCTAAGTTTTATGTCCGTTGTTCAAGCTGCCAAATCTGAAACAGAACACTTGTCCCAACAGAAAATTATCATTGAAGGCGAAAAATGCTATGTCAGTGAATACAGTAAAGATGTTTATGAAACAGTCACCGATCAGGTTGTTGCTAAAGATTTAGCTGACAGTTTTGAAGTTGTCCCTGCTGTTTTTACAGACAGTGTTGAGAAAATCATTGAGCATGATGCTGTAACCGAATACGAGATCACAGAGACAGAGTTTCGCAGTGAAGAATTTGAAATTCTGGTGCAGGAGCCTGTTGAAGAGCAGGAGATCATTCCGGTTGAGTTTGAAACTGTTGCGGAAAAAGTTTTAGTGCAGGAAGGTAGTGTGCGACGAGAAATTATTCCGGCAACTTATAAAACAGAACCCCGGAAAATCCTGAAGAAAGAAGCCTATACCAAACTGGAGTTGGTTTTGCCTGAATACGAGACGGTAACTGAACAGGTGCTGATTCGGGAAGCTGATAAGCAATATGAGCTGCAACCAGCTGAATTCAGTGAGGATATTGTGTCAGTCAAGGTGCATGACCAATACAATACACTTGAAGTGACTGCTCCGGTATTTGCGGCTATTGAGCAAAGTGTACAGGCCAGAGAAGCAGGTAATCGTTGGGAAAAGTCGGATGCTGAGGGCTGTCGTTCGGTAAAAGATGAGGATTGTGAAATGGTGTGTCTGGTTGTTGACCCGGCACAGTTTGCTAAAGTCCCCCGCCAGGTGGTTGAAAAGCCTGCTGAAATCAAAACCCTGTTGCAGGAAGCTGTGCATACCACGTTTCCTGTAAAACGGTTGGTAAAAGACGCGGGTATTACTGAACAACCTCTTGGGGCTAAATATTACACAATAGAACGAAAGTTGTTGAAGTCGCCAGCGACTGTGAAGCAGGTTGAAGTGCCAGCCGAATATGAGGAAGTTCTGGTGACGGTCGTTGATAAACCGGAACAGGTCGTTGAGATTGAAGTGCCTCCGGTTTACCAAACGATCTATAAGACAGTCGTTAAAACCCCCGAGTCCGTTCGTAAAAAAGCATTGCCTGCAATTAAGAAAACGTTGTTGCGTGAATTGGTGGTTAAGCCCGCTGGTTTTAGTAAAAAAACGATTCCCGCACAGATGAAAGAGGTTCCGGTGAAACGCCTGAGCCAGCCTGCTTATCATAAAGCGATTAAAATTCCGGCAGTCCATGAGGATTTTAGTAAGCAGGTGTTGATGCAAAAAGGTGGCGTATTACAAAAGCGTGAAATTGACTGCGCTCAGGTAGCTGAGAAGTGAGGGGGAGTATGTTTTTACTTCTGCTGAAGCCAATAGTTTTGATCGAATTCATCCGGGTTGCATAATGAAAAATATTATTAATGAGTTGGCAGTGCGGCTGTTGTATACGTTAATGCTGATGATGGTATTTATGGGGCAGCCTCTGCAGGCTGAGGAGCAGGCGGCTTTGGTTGACACAGAGTCACGTCAGTTAAAGGGTGTGGTACTGGAGCACCTTTCACGTGATGTACTGAACGGGACAAATGTTGAGTTATCGTTGGATGGTGCTTCTGTCGCACAAACCACTGTTAAGAAAGATGGTCGGTTTGTCTTTGATTTTCCTTATAAAGAAGGCGGGGTTTATCGGCTGACGGCGACGAAAGATAACTACCTGGATGAGGTTATTGATTTCTCTTTGGCACTGCAGAAAAACATTCTTCCGGAACGCATTGAAATTTCATTAGCTGAACAGGATTTTTCTTTCACTTTTCGGGGAAATATTCTTGACCGGGATAATAATGAACCGGTTCCCGGTACGAAAATTACTGTAATTAATACCCGTAGTGGGGAAATGAAAAAGCTTGAATCAGATTATAATGGCGACTATTCATTTAAAGTTGTATCAGGCTATGAATATGATGTGGTGATTGATAACCGTAAGTACCTGAAACGTTATGCGCATATTAATTACTGCTCTGATGCTTTAAAAGAAAATCAAAAATATTGTTTTTCTGGTTTTTCCGGGCCAACATTAGATCCGAAAGGTGGTGTCACATCCGCAAATATTTTTGTCGATAAAGCAGAAATCGGGAAGAAGTTTTCTGTTAAGAATATCTATTATGATTACAATAAAGCAACTCTGCGCGACGATGCACTACCTAATTTGCGTAAGTTGTATCATATTCTTGATGATAACCCGCAGCTGATTGTGGAACTTGGGTCGCATGCCGATTCCCGTGGCAGTGATAAGTACAACTTTGACCTTTCGCAAAAGCGTGCCGAGTCCGCTGTTAACTATGTCGTTGAACAGGGCATTGCTAACGGGCGCATCGAGGCTAAGGGTTATGGAGAGTCAGTCTTACTCAACCAATGTGCTAATGGTGTGAAATGTTCTGATGTTGAGCATGCTAAAAATCGACGCACTGAGTTTGTGATTATCGACATTGATGAGTCAGTATTTGTTGATTGACTACTAATCTCGACCTCTTTTCCATAAGTTTATTCGTAATAAACATTAATAATTTTAATGGTTGAGGTTTTTTCACGGCAGTTTTCTCTGTTGAGGTTTTGGCAGGCTGTTTATAGAGGAAAACTTTGCCCGGTTATTATATTCTTTAATATTCCTGCTCCTAAATTTCCGCTGTGATCAGAGGTAAGGTAAGTGATGCGATTATATCTTCGACATATACTGGTGCTTATATTATTTTGGTTTATGGCTCCGATAAAACTTTGGGCTGTTGGTATAGAAGCTGGTAGTGGTGAATCAAAACAGTTTATCGTTGAAGATGATAAATGTTATGTCACTGAATACAGCAAGGATGCTTACGAAACAGTGACTGATCAGGTAGTTGTTAAAGATCCTGCTGAAAGCTTTGAAATAGTGCCAGCGGAATTTAAGGATGATATAGAACAGGTCACGGTAAAAGACGCATTTTCCGAGTTTCGGGTGACCGGGGCAGAATTTGACAACGAGGCTTTTGAGGTGACTGTACAGGATGCCTCAGAGGAACAGGAAGTTATACCGGTTGAGTTTGAAGTGGTGGCAGAAAAAGTCGTGGTGCGGGAAGCCACCGTCCGCCGTGAAATTATTCCTGCTACCTATAAAACTGAGACTCGGAAGATACTGAAAAAAGAAGGTTATACGAAACTGGAACTGGTGTTGCCTGAGTATGAGACTGTTGAAGAACAGGTGGAAATAAAACCTGCTTACACACAGTACGATGTGCAGGCAGCTAAGTTTGTTAAAGACTCTGTATCGGTCAGAGTGCATGATCAATACGATCAGCTTACAGTGGCCCCGCCTGTTTATAAAACCATTACACAACGTGTGGAGTCAAAAGCGCCGGGGCATTCCTGGATACGATCCAGGGCCAAAGAATGCCGTTCGGTATTGCAGGATGACTGTGAAACGGTTTGTCTGGTTATTGAACCGGCACAGTTTTCAGAGGTAGAACGCCAGATCGTTGCTGAGCCAGCGCAGATCGAGCGATTGCTTAATGAGAGTGTTGACAAGGACTTTGCTTTTGAACGACTGAGTGAGGATGCCAGGATTATTGAAAAGCCGGTTGGTGCAGAATATATCGGTATACAACGTCGGGCACTGAAGCAACCGATGCGGGTTAAGCAGGTTGAAGTACCACCCGAGTATGAAGAGGTTTTGGTAACTGTATTGGATGAGCCGGAGCGGGTTATTGAGATAGCCGTTCCGGCGGTCTATCAAACGGTATATAGATCCGTTGTTAAAACACCCGAATCTACGCGGAAAAAATTATCTCCTGCCGTTAGTAAAACGCTGCAGAAAGACGTGCTGGTTAAACCGGCTGAATTTACTAAGCATACTATTCCGGCGCAAACACAGGATATCCCGGTAAAGCGTCTGGTACGTGATGCTTATCATAAGCCTTTAACCATCGATGCGGTTTATGGTGACTTTGAGAAGCAGGTGCTCATGCAGCAGGGAGGCAAACTATTGAAGCGTGAAATTGATTGTCCGGGGGAGGCTGAAGAATGAGACGCGGATGCCTGAGAGTACCTTTTGTTTCAGTGAACGTATTTATTCTGCTAATTGTTTTTATGCTATTTCAGGCGGTGCATGCTGAGGAGTCAAACACACAGGTTCATAAACTGAAGGGTGTTGTCGTAGATCACCTGTCACGTAAAGGTGTGTCAGGTGCGAAGATTGTATTGTCAGTGAATGGCGAGGCTGTAAAACAGGTAGTTATAGGAGAAGAGGGGAAGTTTGTTTTTAGCATTGATGATTACGATGCTGGTGCAAATTATCAGTTAAGCACAACAAGTGAAGGTTATCAGGACGAGCTGGTTGATTTATCGCTGACTTTGAAAAAGGATATGCTGCCTGAGCGTATTGAGATTGCTTTGGCGGCCCGGGACATTTCGTTTAACTTCCGGGGGAATATTCTGAACCGGGAGACGAAAAAGCCTATTGCTGGCATTCGGATTATGCTGATCAACACCCGGAGTGGTGAAGTGCGTATGCTGGAGTCTGACCATAAAGGCAATTACGATTTCAAGGTGGTGTCCGGCTATGAGTATGACATTATCTTTGATCATTTGAACTACCTGAAGCGTTATGGCCATATCAACTACTGCTCAGATGCCTTGGAAGATAATCAGAAATATTGTTTTTCCGGTTTTGCAAAACCCGCACTTGATCCGGAAGGCGGGGTAACATCGGCTAATGTGTTTGTCGATAAAGCTGAAATCGGGAAAAAGTTTTCTGTCAATGACATTCATTATGATTATAACGATGACACATTGCGTGAAGATGCTTTGCCCAACCTGCGTAAGCTCTACCATATTCTTAAGGATAACCCTCAATTAGTAGTAGAGCTTGGTTCGCACACCGATTCGAGGGGTAGCGACTTTTTTAACTTTGAACTGTCACAACGTCGTGCTGATGCAGCTGTTGCTTATGTCATCGAGCAGGGTTTGGCCACGAATCGCATTGCGGCTAAAGGTTACGGTGAAGTTGCGTTGCTGAATCATTGTGAAAATGGCGTGAAATGCTCGGATGAAGAGCATGCAAAAAATCGCCGTACTGAGTTTATTATTATTGATATCGATGAATCAGCTTTCGTTGAGTGATCTCTCCTGCTAAACAAAAGCGCCTGCTGGTTTTGTCCAGGGGCGCTTCGCTTTTAACCAATCCGTGATAGCTTCAGCAGTTTTTCCAGATCTTTCATTAGTTTTTTGGGATCAAGATCGGGTGGAAACTGCATCATCAGATTGCCCAGTGGATCAATCAGAAATACAGAGTTCTCGGGATATTTTTGTTCGGCAGTGTGTGTTCTGATTTGCTTGCCCAATCCACCTTCGCCGCCAACAATAACTTGCATATCCGGATGTGATTCCCACATTTTGGCATTACCGGTTGCTGCCTGAGCAGTGTCAACGACGGCAAGCCGGTTTACCCGATCCATATCTTCCGCCAGCGCGATACGGATTTGGCGGGTATGGTATAGCCATTTGCTGCAGGCTTCGTCACAGTTGCCATTGACCAGGTGTACCAGCGTCCACTTTTTTTCCAGGTCTTTACCAGAGAAACTCGCACCTCCCTTTGTCTGTTGTTCAAAAGCCTGTACCGGATAAATCGGCTGAATCAGGTTGCCATTATTGGTTGTCTTGCCTGGTTTATAATCATCAGGTAATAAAATGTACCAAATAGCCGCGATGAGCAGAGGTATAAGAAACAGGGCGAAAATGATAACCAGTCGCTTCTTATTCGGGTTAAGGGTTGTTGTACTCACAATGTTATATCCACTAAATTGATCTATAAGCAGCCTGTCAGCTGTTTTCAGCTGAATGATTCGATGCATTTGAGGGTGCAGGCGAAAAATAGCTGATAAATTAATCCCTGGGTTTGAATGGGTGCTGGTTGGCTATGTCGCTTACTGTTTGAAGCGCCGAAACCAGATAACGCCAAAAACCATAAAGGCGATTGCCAGTCCAAACCATTGCAGCGCGTAAGCATAATGGCGTTCCGGCTGGATAACAACCGGTTTCCAAATGCGGGTGAGGCTATTTGGGTTATCTGCATCTAACACCATCATTAATGGCGAGATCGGGTGTTTAAGAACCTGGGCAAATTGTTTCAGATCCATATACAGGCTGATTTTAGGCCACTCCTCACTTTCAATGGTTCCGGGTAGAAAGGTTTCACCCAGGGTAAAGCCCTTTTTGGGAAGGTAGAGAGTGCCGGTGATTGGAGCCGGGGAAGGTGTGGGTAAGTTGCTTGCTTGCGACTGACCGATCCAGCCGCGATTGACCAGTATGTATTCGCCACTATTAAGCTGAAAAGGCAAAATGACTTCATACCCCAATTGGCTTTGGTAAATTCTGTTGTCCAGCAGTATGATGCGTTCCATATCCCAGCTGCCTTGTAAGGTAGCTGATTTGTAATCGAGTGGGTTTATGTCGTCTGGTAATGCGCTTAATGTCAGGGGGGCTTCTGTTCCCGAAGCTGTTTTCGACAAAACTTCACTTTTTTGAAGGCCACGGCTGATTTGCCAGGAACCCAGGGTTAGTAAGAGCATTAAGCCCAGGCAGTAGGCTGTCGTTAACAAGGCCTTTTTCATTGTCATTACAGGAAAGCCCCGCAGATGTTGCTATTTAAACTCATCATTGTCATTTTGCTGATCTTTGTTGTTGTCACGTTGTTCACTGCGCTGTATCAGCTGAATAAAAGCCGATCGGGTGAAGATTCCCGGAAAGTATTTAAGGCGTTGGCGTTACGCATTGGATTGTCTGTTTTCATCTTTGTGTTGCTTTGGGTGGGGCAGTTCTTTGGACTCATTGAGTCACATGGGATTTATTACTAAAGCATCGGGCAAAACAGAATTTTGCTTAGAGGCAAAGTTTCCGGGTGTTGAAATTCAGGTGCCCCATATAAAAAATGCGCTACCGGAGCAGCGCATTTTTTAAATCAAAGGTGGCTACCTTTTAGATCCAGTAAACAAATACGAACAGGATCAGCCATACCACATCAACAAAGTGCCAATACCAGGCTGCTGCTTCGAAAGCAAAATGGTTTTCAGGCGTAAAGTGTCCTCTTCTGGCGCGCATCAATACGACAAATAAGATGATTGCCCCTAAGGTAACGTGTAGTCCATGGAAACCAGTCATCAGAAAGAAGGTTGAACCGTAGATTCCGCTGCCCAGTGTCAGGTTGGTGTGATAAGCATGAGAATACTCAAGGATCTGACAACCCATGAAAAGAGCGCCCAAAACAACAGTAGCCGTCAATCCCCAAATCAGGTGTTGGCGATTGCCTTCTTTTAAGGCGTGATGTGCCCAGGTCAGTGTTACGCCAGAAGTTAACAGCAGAATGGTGTTAAGCGTGGGTAAGCCCCATGCGCCCATAACCTGATAGTCACCGCCCACATTTCCAGGGCCATTGGCATTTTCAGGCCATACTGCTTTGTAGCCTTCCCAAAGCCATTGATTGGTATCGAATCCTTCGCCTACACCGCTAAGCCATGGCAGGGACAGGACACGGGCATAAAACAGAACGCCGAAGAATGCTGCGAAGAACATGACTTCTGAGAAGATGAACCAGCTCATACCAAGACGGAATGATTTGTCTTCCCAGCGGGTATAAATTTTACCTTCACTTTCATTGATGACTTCACCAAACCAACGCCAGAAGGTGAAGAACAAGATAGCTGCCCCGGCAACCATCAGGAATTTGCCGCCGCCTTCATTCAGAATGTTGATAAAGCCCATCACCAGTGTGGTCAGGCCAATAGAAGCCATAAATGGCCAGATGGTTGTATCGGGTACAAAATAATGTTGTTTATCAGTACTGCTGCTCATAAGTTGCCTCGTTTAAATCTGTATTCGGTTCGCGCTAGTTTTGATCTTTTGTAAACAGGGTGTAGGACAGTGTAATGGTGTCAACATCTTCCGGAACAGCAGTACCTACAACAAAAGTGACGGGCATTTCACGTTTTTCCAGAGCGTCAAATTTCTGTTCGGTGAAACAGAAACACTCCATTTTGTCAAAATGCGCGGCAGCCTTATTGGGTGTCACACTGGGAATCGATTGACTGATAACAGCCTTGTCCTGCTTATTCTTAGCAATAAAAGTTGTGGTATAAGGCTTGCCGGGATGAACGACCATATTGGCCTGAACCGGGTGAAACTCCCACGGGCCATTCTCATTGATACTGGACGTGAACTGAACTTTGATTTCACGGCTGGTATCAACAGGCATTTGACTCGCCTGTACACTGGAAATAGCACCGGTTTTGCCATTGAGCCCGGTAATATCACAAAATACATCGTATAGCGGCACCATAAGGTAACCAAAGCCAAACATCAGCACCGGAACCAGAAATAATTTGGTGAGTAACGGGCGAATAGGGCGTCTCTGCGCTGTTGCCTGTTTGTCCATATTATACTCCCGGCCCTTGCTGGATTACTGAATATACGAATAAGCCAAGTATTGCCATGGTAAGAAGTACCAGGAAAATGACTGTTTTGCGGATATTGCGTTTTGTCGTTTCGTCTTTCATTTCAGCCTGAACATGAGGCAGGTAAGCAACCTGCCTCATTTACCCATCACTTTTATTTAACGATCGGTTGAGTAGAGAATGAATGGTAAGGAGGAGGAGAACTTAATGTCCATTCCAAACCTTCCGCACCTTCCCAAACCTGATCCGTTGCCTTCTTGCCACCAAATACGGTTTTGATCATGATGTAAGCAAACAACAGCTGACTCAGGCCGAAACCAAATGCGCCAATAGTAGAGATCATATTGAAGTCAGTGAACTGTACCGCGTAATCCGGAATACGACGTGGCATACCTGCCAGTCCAACAAAGTGCTGTGGGAAGAACAGGATGTTAACGAAGATGGTAGACATCCAGAAATGGAAGCGTCCCAGATTTTCGTCATACATATTCCCGGTCCACTTTGGAATCCAGTAATAAGCAGCAGCCATTACAGAGAAGATTGCGCCCGGCACCAGTACATAATGGAAGTGAGCAACAACAAAGTAAGTATCGTGGTACTGGAAGTCAACGGGGGTCAACGCCAGCATCAAACCAGAGAAACCACCAATGGTAAACATAATGACAAAACCAATGGCAAACAGCATCGGTGTTTCAAAAGTCATTGCGCCCTGCCACATGGTAGAAACCCAGTTAAAGACTTTTACACCTGTCGGAACCGCAATCAGCATCGTTGCGAACATGAAGAACAGTTCAGCAGATACCGGCAGACCCACGGTAAACATGTGGTGTGCCCATACGATGAATGACAGGAATGCGATTGAAGCTGTTGCATAAACCATTGAGCTGTAACCGAACAATGGCTTGCGTGCAAACG
>JBMZDK010000140.1:0-10693 GCA_049614265.1 Thiolinea sp. | reverse complement strand
GTGAATGGCCAGATTCTGATGCACTACGCCGCGATGTGTGGTTATGCCTGGCCGGAGTATATTCAGGCCATGCGTGATGCGCTGGCGGAGCACGGTAATGTGCGGGCCGGTATTTATGCCACGACTGATGGCAAGGGGGCAATATGAGTCTGGTATTTGCAGGGGTTTGTAGTCATGCACCGGGTATCACTGGCCGGGCGCACATGGCTGATCCGGATGATAAAGCGACCTTTCATGCCGCTTTCGATGATATGCGGGTAGCGCTGGAAGCGACCAAACCGGATGCACTAATCGTTATTGCAGCGGAGCATTTTGCCAACTTTTTTATGGATAATATGCCAGCCTATTGCATGGGCATGGGGCAGGAATATCACGGGCCGATTGAAGACCCGGATTGGCTCGGCATACCGCGCACCACGATTCCGGGTAATCCGGATTTATCAAAGCGGATTATCCAAACCGTGCAACAGGATATTGATCTGGCCTATGCTGAGGAATGGAAGTTCGATCATGGCATTAGCGTGCCACTGAACTTCCTGACGCCGCGTTATGATCTCGATATTATTCCGGTCAATATCAACTGCCAGGGGCCTCCATTAACACCATTGCACCGGGCGTGGAAATTTGGCGAAGCCCTGCGCAAAGCCTGTGATGCTGTGCCGGAGCGCATTGCTATAGTGGGAACCGGAGGTATTTCACACTGGCCAGCCACACCTGATTCCGGAAAGATCAATGTCGAATGGGACAAAGCTTTCCTGGAAGAATGGAAGGCTAATGACAAAGATGCCATGCTGCGTTATACCGATGAAGAAACCTTACGTGATGCCGGGCAGGGTGGGTTTGAGATTCGCACCTTTATCGCCATTTCGGGTGCCACTGCGGGCCTGAAAGCGAAGGTGCACTACTACCGTCCGATTCCGATCTTTGCCGTGGGTTGTACAGTTGGGATTGTTGAACTTTAAAAGCAAATCCCCTCTGTCTTCCTCAAGCAACGTTTACAAAGCGAAACGTTTGAAACAAAGGGGGGGCTCTCCAGCAAAAAAAGGGTGCTATCGAAGGGGATTTAAACGAGAACATTACTATGCACTTCATCCTCGAATATTCTGACAACATCAGCGCAGAAGACCTGCAACTACAGGGACTCTTCGCCAAGTTACATCAAACCGCAGCTGATACCGGCCTGTTTCCACTGAAAGGCATTCGCAGCCGTGCTTTTGTTTCGCATGATTATTGTATGGCTGACGGTAATCCGGAACATATGTTTGTGCACCTCACTGCTTTATTAGGCCGTGGTCGCAGTATGGAAGAGCGGGAAAGTGCGGCTAAAGCTTTCTTTGCGGTATTAACCGAGCACTTCGCCGGGAGTTTTGAGAAACGGGGTGTTGCGATGTCCTTTGAAATGAAAGAGTTGGAACCTGTTTTGAAGTACAACAAAAACAATATTCAGAATTACCTGTGAGCGGAGTCTTATGAGTACTTTAACTACTGAACAAATTAATCAAGCTGCCAGTGACCTGTATGACGCTGAGCAGAACCGGGTGCAGATTGATGCGTTGACACTGGCTTATCCGGATATGGATATGGATGATGCCTATGCTGTGCAGTCAGCGTGGATGAAGCTGAAACAGGAAGCAGGTGATCAGACGATTGGTTATAAGATTGGTCTGACCTCGCGTGTGATGCAGCGGGCGATGAAGATTGATATTCCCGATTATGGTGTGTTGACTGAGTCGATGGTGTTTGCTGATGGCTCGGATATCGCTGCGGATCAGTTCACCGATCCACGCATTGAAGTCGAGTTAGCCTTTGTGCTGAAGGACAGGCTGTTCGGTGAAAACGTTAGCATGATGGATGTGCTGAATGCCACGGATTATGTGATTCCGGCGTTAGAGCTGATTGCTGCGCGTAGCCATCGGGTCAATCCTGAGAATGGTTATGTTCGCACGGTGATGGATACCATTTCCGATAACGCAGCAAATGCCGGGATTATTATGGGCGGTCGTCCGATCCGGCCTAATGAGATGGATTTACGCTGGTGTGGGGCGATTCTGTACAAAAACGCAGTAATCGAAGAAACCGGACTGGCGGCTGCAGTGTTGAATCATCCCGCCAATGGTATTTGCTGGGTAGCGAAACGCTTTGCGCCACATGGTGTGGCACTGGAGCCGGGGCAGGTGATTTTATCCGGCTCATTTACTGCGCCGATTGTGGTCAAGGCAGGTGATACCATCCATGCGGATTACGGGCCTTTGGGCAGTATCAGCTGTCAGTTCACCTGATTAATTATTTAACTGGAGACAACAATGTCAGAAACAGAAATCGGTTTTATCGGCCTGGGCCTGATGGGGGCTGCGATGGTCTCACGGTTGCAGGATAAAGGTTATCCGCTGACTATTGTGGCTAATCGTTCGCGGGCACCTATTGATGCAGCAGTGGCCAGAGGCGCTAAGGAAGTTGGTACAGCGCGTGAAGTCGCGGAAAACAGCGATATCGTGATGTTGTGTATGGATACCAGTGCCAGTGTTGAAGCACGTATGCGCGGTGCTGACGGAGTGATTGCCGGGCTAAGGCAGGGTGCTGTTGTCGTTGATTTTGGTACTTCATTGCCTGAGAGTACGCGTGCTTTAGGTGAGGAAGTAGCTGCTGCCGGAGGCCAGTTGCTTGATGGCCCGCTGGGACGTACTCCTCAGCATGCGCTGGATGGCTTGCTGAATATTATGACTGCAGGTGATAAAGCAGCATTCGATCGGGTTGAGCCGGTGTTAAAGGATCTGGGCGAAAATGTGTTTCACCTTGGTGCGCTGGGTTCGGGACATACCATCAAGCTACTCAATAACTTCATTGGTATGACAATGGCTAATGCTTTCTCCGAAGCGTTTGTGATGGCTGATAAAGCGGGGATTCCGCGTGAGGTGGTCTACGATGTTATGGCTGCCGGGCCGGTTCATTCCGGGATGATGGATATGATAAAGGCTTACGCAGTGGATGAGGATGCTACTAAACTGGCCTTTGCTATAAAGAATGGCACTAAAGACATTGGTTATTATCAGCAAATGGCAAATAGTGCCGGAATTACCGCATCTGTTTCTGCCGCTCCGCTGGCTAATATGAAGGAAGCGATAGAGCAGGGTCATGGCGATGCGATGGTGTCAGAGTTGGTTGATTTTTATTCTGAAAAATACTCGGGTGATGGCTGAGGAATTTTGATTTTTCAATGTTATCAAGAATTTGTGAAAATAATTCTGGTGAATTATCAAAATCAGACCGCCGAAATGAGAGTTGTTTAAAGCTGTTCCGGAGCTGGAAACCGGAACGGCTTGTTATGTAGCTGTAGGTTTAGTGGTGATTGTTTGTAGTGTTTTCGTTTCACGACAAAAATAAAAATCCGTGTATTTATCGTCAATTCCACATTCCATCTACCCCCGTATGGAATTTCAGCACTACCCCTTCATGTAACCTGTTGTTGTTGAATTAATTTTGCTGATGACATAAGCTTGACTATAAATTGATATAAATAAAAATAATCAAGAGTCCCAGGTCACATGAAAACTCTCAGCAAATGTCGCTCTATTATTGCGTCTTTTACGCGGCCGTCAAAACAGTTCAGATACTTCCAATACCTTAATAATTATGTGTTGCTAATTGTTGGAATACTGTGTTTTCCGGGCATTTTGCACGCTGCACTCGATGTCAATAAACACTATTCCCCGGCAACATTGTTCCCGAATGAACAGTCACGCATGACCATCGAGTTGTTTAATTCCTCGGTGATTCCCAGTACTAACGTGGCTTTTTCAGATGCTTTGCCTGAAGGTGTGTTTATTGCGGCGATACCCAATACGGCTACCACCTGCGGTGGCACAGTCACCACGAATAATACCGCGACCCAGGGTGAGATTACGTTTTCTGATGGCACTATTCCTGCTGGTGACAGCACAAATTCCGGCACCTGCAGTATTTCTGTTGATATCTATGCGGCGCGTAAAGGGAATTTTGTTGATTCGATTGCCGGTAGCGATGTGTCGGGTTTGACGGGCAGTGTGACAGAAACAGCAGTAGATTCAGCCGCAGCGACACTGGCTGTGATTCTGAAAGACCTGACCGGAACCATGAATTTTAGCAATGTTTCCGGCACCTGGTTATACCTTCAGGGCTACGAGACTGCAGTAGAAACAATCACGATCAATAATCCGAATCCAGTCGACCTGCATAATCTGTCATTTGAAAATAACATGCTGGCGTATGCCAGAAATATTCGTGCGCTTGATGATGGAAATCAGACTTCTACCTGTGGCGGGACGATTACCATCACGCCGCAAACCAGCACCAGTAGCGGCCTTGGTGATACCACGCTGGTTTCATTTTCCGGTGGAACCTTGCCTGCGAATGCTTCCTGTGCGGTGAGTTTTACCGTTGAACCCACGCGTGATCCGACATTGCCTTATTACAGCGCCAATTATCAAAATCAAGTGATATCGAATAATGTCAGCACGGATGAAGGGGCAACGAACTCAGCCAGTATCACGCACTACGTGTATACCAAATCCGGTATCGAATTTACGAATCTGTTTAATGGCGTAGAAACCAGCCTGATTAATATGGCAACAGAGAATACCGCCCGCTTCAATCTGACTTTCACGAATTACAACACAGAGCCGGTCAACACCTTTGATTTTGTTGATGTGTTGCCTACGCTGGCACCGCTGAGTGGCGTGATGACAGTACAAAGTATCGATGATAATACCTGTGGTGGTGCGGTGACTACAGGGACTGGTAATGAAGTGCGTATTACCGGTGGTAGTTTAAGCGGTGGTCTGAAAGATTTACCGGGCTTTAATATTGAATCCTGTTCGGTGACGGCGACCGTCAGTGTGAATAGCGCAGGTACTTATCAGGACAGTGAGCCTGCCGGTTCTATTGGTGGGTATGACTATAATGCCAGTACTGCCACGCTGGATGTGATTAATCGCGGTATTAATATCACTAAGCGTTTTTCCGATAAATATGTTTATCAGGGGGAAACCACAAACTTAATTATTACTGTCAATAATATGGGTAGCAATGCTATCAGCAATCTGCGTTTAACCGATGAGCTACGCAATACCTGTGGTGGAGAAACGCCAACGGCCTGTGACCGGGCTTACTTCCGGATTGATCCGGCTGGAACTGTTGCGAATACCTGCGGGGGTACCTTAACGGCTAACAGCAATGAAACGCTGATTACTTTGGATGGTGGTGCCGTCGCTGCCGGTAGCCGTTGTGAAATCAGTATTCCGGTATTAAGTTCAGCGGATGCTTACCCGATTGGCAGGCATTATTCACAGATTCCGATTGGTGATATTACTTATGACAGTGGTGCGACAACGGGTATTACCTATCCGGCCATACCAAGAGACTATTTTCATCTGTATGCGCGCACTTCCGTAAATGTGTTATGGATGCCGGATCTGGTCGCCTCTGCGGGCCTCACCCGGTTGCGAACCCGCGTCACACAACGCATGTATGATGGTAGTGATGTGGAGGATATGTTTCTCAGCTTTAATTTACCGGCCGGGCATAGTATTGCGGCAGACCCTAAATTGACAAATGGCTGTGGCGGTACAGTGACAGCAACAGCGGGTTCAGGCAGCGTCACTCTGTCAGGCGGCAGCCTCAGTGCCGGTGGTGCCAGTAGTACTCAGTACTGTGATATTTCAGTGGATGTGCAGTCCCCGGCACTTACCTCAGAAGAAGAAAGTGTTTCGGTGACAATCAGTGCCAATGCGCATGATAACCCGATCTCTTTCAGCGCAAGAAAAGTGGATGAGCTTGCCCCTTATCATGCGATTGAATCTTATGACAGCAGCAGCGACCAGCTAACCCGCCGCGAGGTGGCTCTGACACCTAACCTGGAATTTTTGCAAACCGCTATTAATGGCGGAGGACGTTCCCGTGTCCGTGTGACTTTCGCTAATACCGATGCAAAGGCGATTAACCTGAACAATGTCAGCCTGAACGATAGTTTTCTCGGTACGGATATTCGTCTGTTTAGTGACCCTGACCCCACATTTACCGATAAAAACGGCCTCCCGAACAGCAATGGTTGTCATGGCGGGGTGTTTAATGCACCTGCTGGTGCGACAACGGTTGGCCTTTCCGGTGCCCGTATAGAAGCGGGACAAACCTGTTATTTTGAATATAATGTGACGGCTGTATTTGCCGGTAATCACATCAATAGTATCAGTGCTGGGGATATTACATCCCGGGAAGGAGTGATTAATGATGAACCTGCCTCAGCAACATTGACGGTTGGCCGACAGATCAATGTCGGTAATGGTTTTACTCCCGGAGCTATTGCAACGGATGAAGTCACAACGCTAACCATCAGCATTTACAATACAAATGATGGCGGGGCAGACCATACGGGGGCCACACCTGCGCTGACAACATCTTTGCCCGCGGGACTTGCTTTTGTTGGCACGCCGGTAACCAGTTGTGCCGGTGGTAGCCTTACAGTCGCAGCAGATGATCTGACATTGAATGGTGGGTCATTTCCGGCTGAAGCTTCCTGTACCGTGACCGCTCAGGTGACAACCAGCACCGCCGGTAGTTATAACCATACGATTCCGACCGGCGCGTTGAGGACACAATTGGGTGCGACAAATCCCGATGCCACCACAGCAATGCTGCGCGTCATTAACAAGCCTACGCTAAGCACTTCCTTCCTGCCGTATTATGTTGGTGAAAATCAGTTTTCACGTTTACGCATTACAGTCACAAACCCGAACGACAATATTGCATTGCCAGCAGGTATGACCAATATCAGCTTTTCAAATGCGTTATCCGGTGGCTTAGTCGTTGCCTCACCAGCCACTGTTTCCGGTAGCTGCACAGATCTGGTTCACAATGTCACTGCCGGTGAAAGCGCACTCACCTTTTCCGGTATTGATTTATTGCCTTCGGGTAGCTGTGACATCGACTTCAATGTCGCTGCGCCGGGCTTAGGAATCTATCCCAATCAAACCACCGGGGCTGTGAGTGATCAAAATAGCAATCCGGGAGAAGCCAGTAATACCGCAATTTTGACGGTACAGGATACACTGGGTTTCAGTAAGGCATTTAACCCCGGCGTTATAGCACCAAACGAAATCAGTACATTAACCTTCACCTTGACTAACCCTAATACCAGTCCGGTGGAGCTTAACACCTTTATCGCATTTACAGACGCTTTCCCCACCGCACCGGCACAAATGGTGGTGGCCAATCCACCGAATGTCGCAACCAGCTGTCTGGGCGTCAGTGTGCGTAACCTTGATGATTCCGATGCGATTGTCGCTGGTGACATCGGTATTCATGTTGAAGATGGAACGGTGCAGGCCAATAGCAGTTGTACGATCACTGTAGATGTTACAGCGCCAGCCGACGGCAACTACGATAATGTGACATCGGATTTATCCAGTCTGATTGGTTCATCAGATCCGGCAAAAGCCACGCTAATAGTTTCTTCGGCGAATTCGGATTTTGGTGATGCACCAGCAGCTTATGGCGTTGCTGAACATACCATTTCTCCGGGGCTGCACCTTGGTGATGAGGCACCGGATGTTGAATTCAGTTCCAGTGGTAATGCCGCTGCTGATGCGGATGATGTACAGGGTAGCGATGATGAAGATGGTGCCACGTTGCTACCAAAACTCAAGACTACCGCCATTGATTACACCCTGAACGTGAGAGCTACCAATACCATCACCAGCGATGCAACTTTACATGGCTGGGTCGATTTTGACCGTGATGGAAACTTTGATGCGGATGAATATGCCAGCGCGCTGGTGAGCACCGGACTGACAGATAGTACGGTATCTTTGTTATGGACAGGGTTGAATGATCTGGTCGCTGGTAATACCTATGTTCGTTTGCGTTTAAGCACAGAGGGTTTGTTGCAAATCAACGCCAACACACCTGCGGGAGTAGCGGGTGATGGTGAGATTGAAGATCATCTGTTGCTAATCGAGGATGGCGGCTGCTCCCTTGTAGTTACAACGACGTCCGACGTTGATAGTGCCGAAAACGAGAGCGGCTCCCTGCGTGATGCGATTGAATGCGCCAATGCCAATAATGGCCCGGATACCATCACCTTCAACCTCCCGGTGAGTGAGCCGGGTTATGATGCCGCCAGTGACACCTGGATCATCAGCCCCACCTCAGCCCTGCCGGCCCTGACTGATGACCGCACCACCATTGATGCCGAAACCCAGCCCGGCGCTCAGTGTGGTGATCTGTGGGCCACAGCCCCCAACCGCACCCTGAAAGTACAGCTGGATGGTGCGGTGGTCAGTGCCTCCGGCTACAGCCGTGGCCTGGACATTGCCGGTGATAACATTGACCTGCGGGGCCTGTCTGTGACTAACTTCCTGCCCGGCGTCGGTATCTACACTCAGCCCGGTGCTGACAACAGCCGCTTCACCTGTAACCATATCGGGGTGGCTGCCGATGGCATGACTGCTGGCAGCAACAGCAACGGTATGGACTTACGGGGTACACATACCTATCTCGGCGATGTTGCTGAGGGTGATGGCAATATCATCTCCGGTAACAGCCTCGATGGCGGTGTGGGGGTGGCCTTTAACAATGCCGATACCAGCTATATCCACAACAACTTCTTCGGTCTGGGGCAGGATGGCAGTACTGCCGTGCCCAACCGCACTGCGCTGTGGAATATTGGCTCCGGCAGCATGCAGATCGGTGGCTCCGCCGCCGGACAGGCCAACCTGTTCTCCGGTAACAGCAGCACCGGTATCAGCTTCCGTGGCCCCGGCACTGATAACAGCCTGGTGCAGGGTAACCTGATCGGTACCGACAAAACCGGTCTGATAGCTGCAGGCAACCAAACCGGCATTAGCTTCGGTGACTTCGCCACCGGCATCACCCTTGGTGGCAGCGGCAGTGGTGAAGGCAATGTCATTGCCGGCAATAGCAACAGCGGTATTGCCTCCGGCTCCGATGCGGGTGAAGAAGCCAGCAGGAATGCCATTCTGGGTAACCTGATCGGCCTGGATAAAAATGCCGCCAACGCTCTGCCAAACCAGGACGGTATCGCCCTGTATAACGTCAGTGACTTCATGATTCAGGAAAACACCATTGCCCGTAACAGCCGCTTAGGCATCCTGTTGCAGCAGGGGGCAGACAACGTGGTGATCTCCCGTAACAGCATCTACAGCAATGCCCTGCAGGGTATTGACCTGCAGACTACCAGCAATGCCGGTACAGCAGTAACCGGCGTCACCCTGAATGATGCCGCTGATGCCGATAGCGGTGCCAATGCCCTGCTCAACTTCCCGGTACTGTCCAATATCATGTTGGGTGATGACGAACTGATTATTCAGGGCTGTGCTCCCGCCGGTGCCGTGGTGGAAATCTTCGAGGCGGATGTCAGTGCCGGTGGCTCCGCCACTCCGGGCGCTAACCGCTTTGGCCTGTCGCGTGATTACGGGGAAGGAGAGGCCTACCGGCTCAGTGCGGCAGAAGGCAGTGCCGCCGATAAGGACACCAGCAGCTGCTTCTTCCCCGGCAGTGATGGCAACAACCACAGTGGCATGAACGCCTTCTTCTTCTCCGTCCCGGCCCCGGCTGATGTTGCGGTGAATGATAGCCTGACCGCCACTTCCACCTTGTCGGGTGTCGGTACCTCAGAATTCAGCCCGCAAATCAGGGTCAGCGACAAACCTCCGTCCATTGGTGGTGGTTCCTGCCCGGTGAATGGCGGCACCGATATCCTGTTTATCGTCGATAACTCCGGCTCGATTTCCAGTGCTGAATTCAGCGACTTCAGTCAAAGTATTCAGGACGTTGGCCGCAGCTTCCTTGCCGACAACCCGAACAACCGCATCGGAGTGGCCCATTTTGGCGGCCCCAGTGAATCCCTGGCCAGTGGCGGTCAGTATGTCTACCTGGAACGGGACTTCTCCACCACCCCGATGACTGCCCCGGTACGGCGCTTTGGTCAGGGCGGCACCTATAACACCAACTGGTTTGCGGATCACCTGGCCGGTGCCGTGCACCAGATGCGTTACGCCCTGGATGGAAATAATGCCACCACCTCCAGCTTTGTCATCAGCCCGCTGCGCGAGATGGCACGGGATAAAAACATTCCGCTGCAGATTGTACTGATGACCGATGCTGCCCGTTACGGCGACTGGACACCGGGCGATATCTCCATGCTGATTGACCCGGTCGGCTCCGGCTCGGAACCCAATGACGGGTCTGACTTCACCATCTACAACCAGCTGAAAACTGAAAACATCAACTTCGCCGTGGTCAGCTTTAATGTCAGTGCCGATGCTTCTGCGGCAGCAGCAGCCATTTCCTCGGTGGGCGGCAGCTATAGCGGGGCGGTTGATGTCAATAACCCCGATCCGGAAGGCTCGCAAACCCTCCCCCGGCGTTATGTACCGGTCACCTCAGGCTTTGTCCTTAATCTGGATCAGGTGGCTGAGATTGCTGACTCTGTCGCAATCTGTGGTAACAATATCTCCGGCTATGTCTTCGAGGACACGGTTTATGGCGGTGGTAATGGCCGGGCCTTTGGTGGTTTCGGTACGGTTGGGTTGCCGGATGCCAGTATTGAGGTCTATGACAGTAACGGTGATTATGTTGCAGCAGTGAACAGCGGCCCCGGTGGTGGCTACCGCCTGCCCAGTCTGCCGGATGGTGATTATTA
>JBMZDK010000139.1:0-10720 GCA_049614265.1 Thiolinea sp. | reverse complement strand
TACTGGGCGGCCGCTTTTTTCTCTTTCCCTGCTATTCTGTTGAGTGACTTATTATTACCACTCATTCTGCCCGGTGTCATAGAAGGTGTGGAGCAACACGGTTACATCGTTGATATTGTCACCCGGCTCAAGGTAGTTGCCACCAATGGACAAGCAGGGCAGTTTGTTCTTGAATTCAATGCATTGAAATACGGTTACGGCTTTCCGTTAGTACTCGCGATGATGCTGGCAACACCCTATTCCATTTATAATAAGCTGGATGACATAACCTATGGTTTAGGCGTGGTTGCATTCGTACAAGCGTGGGGGATAGTGTTCGAGGCCTCATCCAGCCTGTTAACGAAAACCGGTAGTGAAATCACATCACAGACAAACACCCTATTACCGTATACTCAAAATGAGTGGTTTTTGAATTTTGTAGTGCTGGGCGCCCAACTAGGGTCCCTGATTCTACCGGCGATTGTACCGATTGCATTCTGGATTATGCGGCATAAGGGGTTGCTGGAACGGCTGGCGCAAAAATAGACGTCTAAATTAGCTTCCAGCTCACTCAAAAAAACCTTCCAAACCCTCAATCGACTCGATAGCCGCCATGCCATCACGGATATCCGCCTCAATTGCCCGCTTCAGGGCAAAGGCATTCCGCTGACGTAGTGCGGCAATCGCTTCCTGATGACGATCAACGCGATAGACCTCTTCCAGCTTACTCAACACCACCCGTACGAATGGTCCGAGCTGTAACCAGACACTTTCAATCATCGGCAGCACAACCTGCGCCGGTGGTACAGCGTATAAATAACGGTGAAAAGCCTGATTGGTCAACGTAACCTGCTCAATCTTTCCTGAAGCCACGGCCTGATCCACCAATGCATCCAACTGTTCCAGCTTTGCAACATCTTCATCACGCAGGTAAGGCAAAGCATCACAGGCAGCATGCGTTTCCAGTACGATACGCATCTCAAACAGGGCTTTCAGCTTTGCTGATGTCATTCTCGGCACGATCACACGGCGGTTATCTTTCACCTCTACTGCCCGCTCACAAGTCAGGCGGTGTAATGCTTCCCGTACCGGCATCGGACTCACCGCAAGGGTTTCTGCTAAACCACGAATCGTCAGCGGTAATCCCGGGTCAATCTGACCACACATCACCGCATGGCGCAGTGACTGATAAACCCATTCTTTGACCCCCTGCTCTTCCAATCGCGGAGGTGGTGTAAAACTGACTTTTTTAACCAAGATTCGATTCTCAGGGAGCTACTTCAGAAGCAATCCGAAATTGAACTCCCATTTTGCATAACAGGCAGGGTAAGTCAATTTTTGTGATCACATTGAAATTCCCCGCTCAGGCACTTGCCAGCCATTTTTGTGATCACTAATATGCGGTAAACCGGCATTAAAACTCTCGTTACTTCAGCTGTTATTCGTTATTACCTTCGGATACACGCCTGAATATTGTTGTGATGCTGCTTATCAAATCCAAAATTTGCCAGGAATTCACTCATGAGCAATCAACCTGCAAGCGATGCTGCTTTCACTGCCACCAGCCCTTATGGTGTTCATCCCGAAGCCATGTATTCCGGTGCACTCAGTCTGTTCCGTCGTCAATACACCCGTGATTTACAGAATGCAGATCTGGCGGTTATGGGAGTTCCATTTGACACTGCCACCAGCAACCGTCCCGGGGCCAGATTCGGGCCAAGAGCAGTACGTGCGGCCTCAACCCAGCTTTCCTGGGAACGTCACTGGCCATGGGAATTCGATGCATTTTCCGAGCTTGCTGTGGTTGACTATGGTGATGTGTCTTTTGATCATGGCCGGCTGGCTGAAGCACCACAGGCAATTGCCGATGCGGCCCGCGCTATTCTGCAAACAGACACTGCTTTGCTCAGTATCGGTGGTGATCACTTTGTCACTTATCCTCTGTTACAGGCCTACGCAGAAAAACATGGTCAGCTATCCCTGATTCACTTCGATGCTCACTCTGATACCTGGCATGATGAGGAAGATGAGGATCGTGTTGACCATGGCACAATGTTTTACCATGCACAAAAAGACGGCCTGGTCGACCCGGAACGTTCGGTTCAAATCGGACTGCGTACAACCAATGATGAAACCTTTGGTTTTAATATCATTAATGCGCGCGAGGCCTGTGCAACAGATGCGACAACCCTCGGCCAACGGGTAAAAGATATTGTCGGTGATAACAAAGTCTATCTGACATTTGATATTGACTGTCTTGACCCATCCTGCGCCCCCGGTACCGGCACTCCGGTTTGTGGCGGGCTTTCCAGCCGTCATGCACTGGATATTCTCTGGGAATTACGTGGTATCAATCTGGTGGGTATGGATCTAGTCGAAGTGGCGCCCGCTTATGATGTTGGTGAGATTACGGCACTGGCCGGTGCCAATATGGCACTGGAGTTCATTCACCTGATGGCGTATTACAAGAGACAATCTTGACATTTTCAAACATCATCCACAAAATGTGATCACTAAATAAAACGAATTCTTAACCATCTGGTGCACCATGAACACATCTCAGGCGGCAACACCTGAAGCGATTTCATTCCGAATTGATGCAGAAATTGATCCGCAGGAACAACTCAAAAACCTGATCAGGCAACACCGGATTGACGAAGTTGAATGTGTGATTGCTGATATCCATGGCATTGCCCGTGGCAAAGCCATGCCTGCCGCTAAATTCGCGGATATGAAACCGGCTTTTCTGCCCTTCAGTATCTTCTTTCAGAGCATAACCGGTGAGTATTTTGATTTTGATTCTGACGAATACAATACAGAGATTGATATTCAGCTAATACCGGATTTATCAACGCTGCGTAATTTACCCTGGGCACGCTCCCCCAGCCTGATGGTCATCCATGACCTGCATTATCCTAATGGCCAACCGGTACCCTGTGCACCACGTAATGTGCTGAAACGTATTCTGGAACGCTATGAAACACAGGGCTGGAAGCCAATTGTCGCCCCGGAACTGGAATTCTATCTTACAGCTCGCAATACCAACCCTGATATTCCCCTTGAACCACCGGTGGGCCGTTCAGGCAGACAAAGTGTCGGACGCCAGTCCTATTCGATCATGGCGATAGATGAATACGAAAATATTATCGAAGACATTTACCGGTTTGCCGAATCACAGGGACTGGAAATCGAAACCATTATTCAGGAAGGCGGTGCAGCGCAGTTAGAAATCAATATGATGCACGGCGACCCGCTCCAGATGGCAGATAATGTCTTTATCTTTAAGCGCCTGATTCGGGAAGCAGCGTTAAAACATGGCTGTTATGCAACCTTTATGGCCAAGCCGATGGAAGGCCAGCCCGGCAGCGCCATGCATATTCACCAGAGCATTGTCGATGCGGAAAGTGGCGCGAATATTTTCTCTGATGCTGATGGTGAGCCTACAGAGCTGTTTAACCACTTTATCGGCGGTCAGCAGCAATACCTCGAAGCTGCTACCTGCATACTCGCACCTTATGTAAATTCCTACCGCCGTTTCATGCCCGACGATGCCGCCCCGATTAATCTGGAATGGTCGGTTGATAACCGCTCCGTGGGTCTGCGTGTGCCAAATAGCGGCCCAAGCTCACGACGGGTAGAAAACCGGGTAGCCGGCATCGACTGCAATCCCTATCTGGCACTGGCCGCGAGCCTCGCCTGTGGCTACTTAGGAATGATGGAAAAAGTTGAACCGACCCGTGCTTTTAAAGGTGATGCCTATGAGGCGAACTATGGTGTGCCGCGCGGCATACAGGAAGCACTGGTCTCCTTTGAAAACTGTACAGCACTACAAGACCTGCTGGGTAACCAGTTCTCAGCAATCTATCAGGCCCTTAAAGCACACGAATTTGATGAATACATGAAGGTGGTCAGCCCCTGGGAGCGCGAACACCTGTTATTGACTGTCTGACTGTCTCAACGACAACGACTTGCGCCGAGGAGAACCCCCTATTATGACTGACATGAGCAGCGCCGTTACCGATCACAATAGTGATGATTATCAGGCACAGGATGCCGCACATCACCTGCACCCGTTCACCGACACCAAAGAGCTGAATGAAAAAGGTGCACGTATTATTACCAAAGGAGAAGGCGTCTATATTTATGATGCTGACGGTAATAAATACCTTGATGGTATGGCAGGCCTCTGGTGCATGGCAGTTGGCTATGGCCAGCAAAGTGTGGTTGATGCCGTTTCCGCACAAATGCAGGAATTGCCCTACTACAATACATTTTTCCAGACCTCCCACCCACCAGCCTTAAAGCTGGCGGAGCGTCTGGCTAAAGTCACTCCGGAACATATCAACCACGTCTTTTTCACCGGCTCCGGTTCCGAGTCAAATGACACTGTCGTCCGCATGGTGCGTCATTATTGGGCCACCAAAGGTCAACCAGATAAAAAAACGATTATCTCGCGCAAAAATGCTTACCACGGCTCAACAATGGCAGGGGCCAGCCTGGGTGGCATGAAATATATGCATGAGCAGGGTGACCTGCCCATTCCGGGCATTCAGCACATTGATCAACCCTATTGGTATGCCGAAGGTGGAGACAGTGACCCGGAAAGCTTTGGCTTAGCGCGGGCGCAGGAACTGGAAACCAAAATTCTGGAACTGGGTGCTGAAAATGTGGCAGCCTTTATTGGTGAACCGGTACAGGGTGCGGGCGGCGTTATCATTCCGCCAGACAGTTACTGGCCAGAAATCCAGCGTATTTGCGATAAATACGACATCTTACTGATAGCTGATGAAGTGATCACTGGTTTTGGCCGCACCGGTGAGTGGTTTGCCTCCACCCGGTTTGGTATCAAACCAGACATTATTTCTATCGCTAAAGCCGTCACTTCCGGTTATCTGCCTCTGGGCGGGGTTTTACTCGGTGAACGTGTTGCCAATGTATTGATCAACGAAGGTGGCGAATTGCAACATGGCTATACCTACTCCGGCCATCCTGCCTCCTGTGCAGCAGCATTAGCCGTACTGGATATTATGGAAACGCGTGATATTCCGAATTACATTAAGCATGATATCGGGCCGTATATGCAGGAACGCTGGCTGGCACTGGGCGAGCATCCGTTAGTAGGAGAATCCCGGATGATCGGCCTGATGGGTGCGCTGGAACTGACACCGGATAAAGCAGCACGGGCACCATTTGCTGTGAAAGGCGGCAAGGTCGGTATGCTGTGTCGTGAACATTGTTTTAACAATGGGCTGGTCATGCGTGCAACCGGCGATACGATGATTATTTCACCGCCTATGGTCATCACACATGCTGAGGTAGATGAGTTAATTACCAAAGCTAAGATTGCATTAGATGCAACCTATGATGAGGCAAAGAAGCTGGGGTATCTATAACCCCGGTTTCTACAGCTGCGAGCAATTAAACATCCAGATGTCAAAAAAATTCCTCTACAGTAACGACCGGCCCGGCCAATACCCGCAATCATGGTATGCCGCAACGGCTAATACCCTGCCCCGTTTTCCTGAACTGTCGGGTAGGGAACAAGCGGATGTCTGCATTATTGGCGCAGGGTTTACCGGTTTATCAGCCGCACTACACCTGGCAAAGTCCGGTTACAAAGTTGTCGTGCTTGAAGCTCATCGTGCTGGCTGGGGTGCCTCTGGCCGTAATGGCGGACAGGTCGGCACCGGCCAGCGGCAGGATCAGGATGAACTGGAAAAGCAGTACGGCCAGGAAGCCGCGAGGGCAATGTGGGATTTATCGCTGGATGCTGTAGCTTTATGCAAGTCTCTGATTGCCGAGCACCAGATAGACTGTGATTTACAAGCCGGTATTATCCATGCTGATCACCGTAAGCGCTTTGTGCCGGAAACGCGAGCTTACGTTGAGAAACTGCAACAGGATTATCAACATGAACAGATCCGTTTTCTTGACCAGGATGAAATTCGTCAACAGGTTGGATCAGAGGCTTATTTCGGCGGCAGTCTGGATATGGCCGCAGCGCATATACACCCACTCAATTACGCACTGGGGCTGGCAAAAGCCGCCTCAGAAGCCGGAGCTATCATTTACGAAAACTCACCGGTTCAGGAATACAGCAAAGCTTCCCCCTCAATCATTAAAACAGCACAGGGAAGTATCAGCGCTAAACATGTGATTCTGGCCTGTAATGGCTATCTGGATGGTTTGGAAGAGCGACTGGCTAACCGTATTATGCCGATTAATAATTTTATTGTAGCCACCCGGCCAATGTCAGACGCAGAACAACAACATATTATTCGCCATAATCACGCGGTAGCCGATTCGAAATTTGTTGTGAATTACTTTCGCTTCAGCGCCGATAATCGCCTGCTATTTGGTGGCGGTGAGAATTATAGTTTTAACTTCCCTAAAGATATTAAAAATTTCGTTAAACCCCATATGCTAAAGATCTTTCCACAACTCACGGATATGGAACTGGAGTATGGCTGGGGAGGCACATTGGCCATTACCATGAGTCGTATGCCCTGTTTCACCCGCATCACCCCCACTATTTTATCAGCCAGTGGTTATTCCGGTCATGGAGTCGCAATGGCAACACTGGCCGGTAAACTGATGGCAGAAGTCGTCGATGGCACGGCAGCGCGCTTTGATGTTATGAGCCAGATCAAAACCTATCCGTTCCCCGGTGGCACCCTGCTACGCTGGCCGCTGCTGGCATTGGCAATGACCTGGTATTCTTTGCGTGACCGTCTGTAGTTTCCGCAGCCGTTACATATAACGGTAAAATAAAATTACTACTTCCATCCTGCCTATAAATAGCTTAAATTTAACGCAGATTAAAAATTAAACGCTCTTAGGCATGCGTGCAAAAGTATCCGAAATACTGCCTCCCGCCCTTTTAGCTGGCGTGTTTTAGATATTCAAGAGCTTTACCGCACAACTTACCGGTGTTCAGTTTCAGACCGCATAAACAATTGCCCCGATCGGGTTTCCCATTTGGTCGGGGTTTCTTTACGGTAAGACCCGTTTAGTTACTTATCTCAAAAATACCGGCACCATAAGATACAGGCCTGAAACAGTTAATCACTGTCCAAACAAAGCTGCTGTGAAATCCCTAGTCACATCAGTCGACAGCGGATTTATACTGATTTCAGATTCTATTGCTGTTTTTGTTGTAAACCCGGTTTTACTCGAACCGGGTTTTTTTATGCTCAACACACCACCGCTCCAACAATGATCAAGCAGTACGGCAAAAATTCTCAACTACGCAATCTGCTAGCTAACGAAGCAAAGGCCCGGAAATACCTGAAGGTTTTTGCGCATGTACTTACTGCACAGTATGAACGGCAACACCATGTTGCTGACAAATCTCCGCCAATTCCACTGAATTTAGCTCGTCCATAAATAAACCACTCAGCTGCGATACATGACCAACCCGCACCGGAGCATTGCGCTCCAGCTTACTGCTGTCTGTCACCAAAAAACGCTCACGGGCATTTTCCAGAATCGCCTGTGTTACCCGTACTTCACGGTAATCATAATCCAGTATTGAACCCGATTCATCGAGAGCAGACGTGCCGATTACGGCATAATCCAGTTTAAATTGACGCACAAAATCCACTGTCGCCTCACCGACAATTGCCCGGTCAGCATGACGCAGAACACCACCGGCAACAATGACTTCACAACTTTCGTTCTGAATCAGGATATTCGCCACATTAAGATTATTCGTAATCACCATCAGATCACGGTGCCCGAGTAAGGCCTGGGCCACTGCCTCGGTTGTAGTGCCAATATTAATAAACAGGGAGCTGTTATCAGGAATTTGCTTGGCACATAGCTGCGCTAACACTTGCTTTTCACCAGAGGCGATATGCTGGCGCTGCTCATACTCCATGTTCGCAATACCCGTTGCCAATACAGCCCCGCCATGCACCCGCGCCAACAGTTTCTGTTCACTCAGCTCGTTCAGATCTTTACGAATAGTTTGCGGTGTCACCGCAAATTTCTTCACCAAGTCATCCACCAGAACCTGGCCCTGATGACGGGCTTCATTCATGATATTTTGCTGACGGATTGAAAGATTCATGGGTGCCTCACCAGTCATAATGCCGCTCACTGTAACGAAAAACCCAGTTGGCTGCCAAGAAAGATCTCGCCTCGGGCAATGAAGATCACAACAAGCTCAGAATAATGAACGACTAGCGCAATGACGGCAGATTTCGCTCTGGAAATCCGTTAAAATTCCCGCCATGAGCAAACCCAAACACACACCCATGATGCAGCAGTATTTGCGCATCAAAGCCGAATACCCCGATATCCTGCTGTTCTACCGTATGGGCGATTTCTATGAATTGTTCATGGATGACGCCAAAAAAGCAGCCGAACTGCTTGGCATTACGCTCACCGCGCGCGGAAAATCGGATGGCGACCCGATTGCAATGGCCGGTGTACCCTATCATGCGGCTGAGCAATATCTGGCTAAACTGCTGAAACTGGGTGAGTCAGTCGCGATCTGTGAGCAGGTCGGTGACCCGGCAAAATCAAAAGGGCCGGTAGAACGAAAAATAACCCGTTTGCTCACACCCGGCACACTAACAGACGATTATCTGCTGGAAGACCGGCGCGATAATTTATTAATGGCGGTGAGTAAATCAGATAAAGGCAACAAAGCCAGTTTTGGTATTGCCTGTATCGACATCAGTAGCGGACGTTTCACCGTACAACAGGTTGATTCGGTTAACACACTGCATAATGAAATCGAACGCCTGCAGCCCGCAGAGATTCTGCACGATGAAGACTGGAAACCGGAATTTAGCCGCAATCACCTCACCACACCGCGCCCGGTTTGGCATTTTGATCAGGAAACTGCAACACGCCTGCTACTTCAGCAATTTAATGTGCACGATCTCAGCGGCTTTGGTTGTGACCACCTGCCCCAGGCAATTATAGCTGCAGGAGCATTGCTGAATTACGTTCAGGAAACCCAGCGCACAGCCCTGCCCCATATTAATGGGCTAGCGGTGGAATTAAGCGATGACGGCATTATTCTGGATGCAGCAAGTCGGCGGAATCTGGAACTGGAACATAGCCTGAGTGGTGAACATAAAAACACCTTGATTTCGGTACTGGACAAGACCGCCACCAGCATGGGCAGCCGATTGTTGCGGCGCTGGTTAAACAAGCCGCTACGGGATCGTGGCATCTTAAACCATCGTCATCAGGCCGTCGGGACATTACTCCATGGTTACGCCTATGAAGATAAACATACCGCTTTGCGCAGTATCGGTGATATTGAACGCATCGCATCGCGTATTGCCATTGGTACAGCACGGCCCCGGGATCTTTCCACACTACGGGACTCGCTGGCTGTATTGCCCGATTTAGCAAAACAGCTGGATAAACTGGACAACCCACATCTCGCACAACTGCGGCAGCAACTGGATACTCATCCGGACTTGCACGACTTATTGGTCAGAGCAGTCATTGATAATCCACCGGTCGTCATCCGTGATGGCGGCGTTATTGCTGATGGTTATGATGCTGAACTGGACGAACTTCGTGATCTGAGCACCAATGCAGATCAATATTTGATTGATTTAGAAGTACGCGAGAAGGCACGCACCGGAATTTCAACCCTGAAAGTTGCCTACAACCGCGTGCATGGTTACTACGTTGAAGTGCCACGTTCACAGGTCGCACAAATTCCTGCTGATTATATCCGCCGCCAGACCCTGAAAGGTGTTGAGCGCTTTATTTTACCGGAACTGAAGAAGTTTGAAGATAAGGTATTATCAGCACGGGAACGCTCACTGGCGCGGGAAAAAGCTTTGTACGAAACCCTGCTGCAGGAATTAGCCACACATTTAATTCCATTGCGCCAAAGTGCCGGAGTAATTGCCGAACTGGACGTACTGGCAAATTTTGCTGAGCGCGCCGGTACACTCAATTACAATTGCCCGGCGTTAGTTGATGGTGCGGGTATTGAGATCCAGGAAGGCCGCCATCCGGTGGTGGAACATACACTGGACAAACCGTTTGTACCGAACGATCTGTATATGGATTCACGGCGCCGCATGCTGATGATTACCGGGCCAAATATGGGTGGTAAATCGACCTATATGCGGCAGGTCGCCCTGATAGTGCTAATGGCACACATTGGCTGCTATGTTCCGGCAAAAGCCGCACGCATTGGTAATATTGACCGGATATTCACCCGTATTGGCGCACAGGATGATCTGAGCACCGGCCGGTCGACCTTTATGGTGGAAATGACGGAAGCGGCGAATATCCTGAATAATGCCACCGCGCATAGCCTGGTGTTGATGGACGAAATCGGACGCGGCACCAGCACCTTTGACGGTCTGTCACTGGCCTGGGCCTTTGCAGAATTTCTCGCACGTGACCGTAAAGCCTTCACCCTGTTCGCCACACATTATTTTGAACTGACTGCTCTACCTGAGCTAATCAGTACAATTGTAAATGTGCATATTGATGCGGTAGAGCATGGCGACAAGATTGTTTTTTTGCATGCCGTCAAGGATGGCCCGGCGAATCAAAGTTATGGTTTACAGGTTGCTCAGCTTGCCGGTGTACCCAAAAGCGTCATTGCACAGGCAAAAAAGAAACTGATTTCACTGGAAAAAGGTTCATCCGGTATTGCCGAACCCGCCACCGCATACCAGGGACAGAATTTGCCGTTGGCATTAGGATTTGCACCGGAACCCAAAGATGAAGTCGCGGAGCAGCTTAAAGCCGA
>JBMZDK010000138.1:0-10753 GCA_049614265.1 Thiolinea sp. | reverse complement strand
GGTGCAGCAGGTACTAACGGCACTAATGGTGCACAAGGCGCCACTGGTGCTCAAGGTGCTACTGGCGCCCAAGGCGCAACAGGTGCACAAGGCGCAGCTGGCCCTCAAGGCCCGGCTGGCCCAGGCATGGCTCCAATGTTACCAACAGGTACTCATCATGCTACAAGTGATGGCAACATGTTTGGCAGCGGTAAGTTCATCTGGGACGGTGGTTCTACCGCTAAGTTCTGGACTGACAAAGGCGACATGAAGCTGACTGGTGTTCAGAAGCAAGCTGATGGCACAATTACTGCAACAGGTGGTAGTGGTAAATTCGGTGGCTGGTATGGCCAGCTGAGAGACCAGAATGGTGACGGTGTTGTACTGACTATCGGCACTCAGAACGCGAATGGTAACTTTGACTATACTTTAGATATAGACAAAGGTAAGACGCTGACTGGTGAGCTGAAGTAAGCTAGCCTGAAACCATCGGACTCTGCAAAGTCTGATAATGATACCGGGAAGCACAGTTTCCCGGTCATCTAAACGGACTGAACAGATTCTAAATAGCAAAAAGCCGGTGGAGTTTCTACCGGCTTTTTGTTTGTCTGGCTTATGGTAATGGGAGCAATGTGATGAATGTGCTTGAATTCTCGACGTGTGGAATGGTGTATATCCTGCTCATCTGTTAACCTCTTACCATAGCATTAATAAAAAATATTTATTTAATATAAAAATAGTGAGAGGCCCGAGTGATGCGATTCAGTATCTTCACCCCCACCCATAAACCTGATTATATCCAGGAAGCTTTTGAGACCCTGGTTGCGCAAACCTTCACTGACTGGGAGTGGGTGATTGTGCCTAATGGTGCTAAGGCGCTTATTCCTGAGCAGATTGCTAACCATCCACAAGTTAGAGTTGTGCGTGCGCCGGATGAGGTTGCTGCTAAAGGTGTGGGGGCATTGAAATTATTTGCCTGTCAAAATTGTGAAGGTGAATATTTTGTTGAGTTGGATCATGATGATCTGCTGACAGAAAACGCCCTTGACGCTATTGATAAAGCTGCCAATGAAACTAAGGCCGGCTTTTTATATTCTGATTTTACTAATTTTTATGCGGATGGTAGCTGCCAGTTTTTTTATGAAAGTCATGGTTGGGAGCATTATCCCTTTGTCTGGAAAGGCCATGAGTATCTGGCGATGCGGGCATTTGCTACTGATGCCAGCTCGTTGCATCAGATTTTTTATGCACCAAATCATGTGCGTGTCTGGTCACGTGAAGCTTATTTTGAAGCAGGTGGTCATGATCCGGAGCTACATGTCGTTGATGATCATGATTTATTGTGTCGTACTTACCTGACGGGCACTGAGTTTGTGCATATCCCGGAATGCCTGTATTTGTATCGCTTGCTGGAAGATGGCGGAAATACCTACCTGCAACAGAATGCTGATATTCAGAAGATGCAACAGGATGTTTCGAATAAATATGTTTATCAGCTAATTACCGAATGGTGTCGGCGTAATGATTTCCCAATGCTGGATTTGGGTGGGGGGCATAATCCTGCGCCCGGCTTCAAAAGTGTTGATCTGCGCAATGGTGATATTAACTGCGATATTCTTAAAGGTCTGCCATTCCCGGATAGTTCTGTCGGTTGTATCCGGGCTTATGATTTCCTTGAGCATATTCCAAGCTGTCCGACTTCTGCCTGTGAGCATGGTGCAGACGGAGGGCCGCTGTGTACGGTTGGTTTGATGAATGAGATATACCGTGTGTTAGCACCGGGTGGGTGGCTGGTTTCGCGTACACCATCCAGTGACGGACGTGGCGCGTTCCAGGATCCGACTCATGTTTCGTACTGGAACCCTAACTCCTTTTGGTATTACACCAACAGGGAAGTGGCTAAGTATGTCCACGGTGTAAATTGCCGTTTCCAGGATACACGGGTCTGGCAGTCATTTCCGACTGATTGGCATCAGGAACATAATATCCCTTATGTTTATGCAGACCTGGTTGCGGTTAAGGATCAGCGTCAGGCGGGTGAAGTCAAAATATAATCGAACTTCAGTATTGATAGATCAAAACTGATAGATAAAAAAGGCGCTCCGGTTGGAGCGCTTTTTTATGAGATAACTGAAATTCAGTGGGTTATTCTGCATCAAAGAAAAACATATGGAATAACCTGCTGTTCTCAAGAGTGTCACCAAAGTACTCGGAGGCAGCATGTACTTTTTTTGCGTCCCACAGCACCATTCGGTTATAGACATTGCCGATAACATCAACGGTTTCCCAGCGGGTTTTGTCATAGTAATTTCCCGCAAACATCTCTGTCACCAGTTCTCCTTCTGATTTATTCAGGTGTTTGCAATCCTGTTCAGTTGGTGCATGCATTAGTCCATTAAAGCGGCTTTTGTAGAAGCTGGTGCCACATTCAGGAGGTGCATCAGGAGTCAGGAATACAACAGCAGCATAGGTTTGATTATCCGTGTGGTAAACCAGTGCATCCTGAGCGGTACAATACTGAAACACACCGTTATAGATGTGATTATCCCAGTTGGTAATCTTCTTGTGCAGGATGCCTTCAAGAAATTCCTTAGTGCCGGGAAAAATGGTTTTGTTTTGTGTACGGGAGCCTTTGTGGTGTTGATCATTGGCCTGATAGCTTTGTGCCATGGCATATTCCCGAACCAAGTCCGGGTTGTCATAAAAGTCTTCTACGACAACCATACCCGGAAACGGATTGCCGATATTAATTTGCGGTACTTGAACCGGTAGATTGTTTATATCTCTGCTGTAGCGTGGATTACTAACGTCTTTGATTACTTTGAAATTCTCCTCGCCTTCAAATCTGACACTGAAAATCAGGGAGGGAAATTCCGTGTCCGGTGTCAGGATAAATTTAAACCCGCTGCGGGTTTGATCCGGTAAGCTATAGAATTTGTTGACATCATGACGAATATCAAAAGTTTGGACTTCCTGGTTGAAGTGGTTAATGGCTTCAACGCGTAAGCTGGCAATCGCTCGGTTTTCACTATGAACCCAGCCAGCAAGAAAGTAAGTGTTTTCATAACGATCGAAGTGATCAAGGCTAAACTTTGTGCCTTCCAGAAGTGTGTCGTGCATATTACTACCCCGGTATTTCTATTTATATCATCTTATCTTTTCTTAAATTTTAGCCTGATGATAAAGCGGGTAAAGTTTGCTGCGATAAAGTGATCTGACGAACGGATAAGGGTTTGTGTGGAGCCTGTTTGGTTTCATTCGCCAGCAGGGCTTAAGCGGTTGATCGGTGATTTATTTATGTTTATGGAAACGGTGGGCTATGAATCTGTTTTTGCCGGTGCTTTCTTTTCCGGAGGCAGGTTAATGACTTTATCTTTTGCCGGTAACAGGTGATTGCGCTCTTTCTCATGTTTATAGCGCAACATATAACCACCCATGGCACCACCTGCGGTAGTCATCAGCATAATGCCCAGCGTTATGAACTGCGTTAACATTAGTAAGCCGCCTAAACCCACTGCGCCAGCTACTGCGGCACCAACCTTAAAATTGGCTTTGGATGATGTGCGGCGAATTTCTTTTTCGACCTGTTTCTGTGCTTCTTTAGTGACTTTATGTTTAGCCCGTTCTGCGTTGACTTTAATTTTTTCCCGTTCCCGCGCGTGTTGTTCCCGCAGCCGGGTAATAGCATCCTGACGCATCTGAATGGCGAGGCTGCCAAACCAGAAAGCAATTAATACTGCGCTAATCAGCAGCGGCACAGCAATCCGTAACCAGGTAAAACCCGACAAGTCTTCAGGAGCCAGCATAAACATACTGACAGTGATAGCTTGCAACAGAATTAAACCGGGCAGGAACTTGAGCATGGTACCTTGTTAATGACTTATGTTGGATGAGCATTGTAGTACGTTATGCGGGGAAAACGTATAATCAATAATCCATCCTGTGGATACAACATTATGACCCAATTCGTACATCTGCGTCTGCATACCGAATATTCTCTTGTCGACAGCACTATCCGCATCAAGCCGTTGATGAAAGCGGTTGAAGCAAGCGGTATGCCTGCTATTGCAATGACTGACCTGAATAATTTCTTTGCACTGGTGAAGTTTTATCGGGCTGCAATGGGACAGGGACTTAAACCTGTCTTTGGTGTGGATGTCACTTTTATTGATGAGGGTGATGAACACCTCTACCACATGATTTTGCTGTGCCAGAATAATACAGGTTATCGTAATTTGACCAGGCTGGTGTCACGCGCATACCTCAGCGGGCAAATCAACGGTGAGCCAAGGGTGAGGCGCGAGTGGATTGCTGAGTTTAGTGAGGGCGTGATTGCACTGTCCGGTGGCCGGGATGGTGATGTCGGGCAGTTATTGAAAGATGGTCACCCGAATCAGGCCGCTGCAAGAGTGCGTGAGTGGCAGGCTGTTTTTCCGGGGCGTTATTATCTGGAGTTGCAGAGAACCGGGCGCGAGGATGAAGAGGATTATATTCATGCAGCTGTTGGTATTGCGCTGGCTGAGAATGTTCCGGTGGTGGCGACTAATGATGTGCGGTTTGTCAGCGAAAGTGACTTTTATTCGCATGAGGCCAGGGTTTGTATCCGCGATGGCTATGTGCTGGCTGATAAAAACCGGCCGAAGCGCTATAGCGCACAGCAGTACCTGCGCCCACCGGAGGAAATGGCTGAGTTATTTTCTGATATTCCCTCAGCTATCAGTAATACGGTAGAAATTGCGCGACGCTGTAATGTTTCATTGACGCTGGGGAAAAACTACTTACCGCAGTTCCCCATTCCGGAAGGGATGACCGAGGCGGAGTACTTCTGCAAAGTGAGTGAAGACGGCCTGGAAGAACGTCTGGATTTTCTGTTGGGAAACACCACGCCGCGTGGCACGCCGGAATTTGACGAGAGCCGTAAACCTTATGATGAGCGCCTGAAGATTGAGCTGGATGTTATCAATGGAATGGGCTTTCCCGGTTACTTTCTGATCGTTGCAGATTTTATCCAGTGGGCTAAGGATAATGATATTCCGGTGGGGCCGGGACGTGGTTCGGGTGCCGGTTCCCTGGTTGCTTATGCATTGAAGATTACCGACCTTGATCCGCTGGAATATGATCTGCTGTTCGAGCGTTTCCTCAATCCTGAGCGGGTATCGATGCCGGATTTCGATATCGATTTCTGCATGGATAACCGGGACAAGGTGATTGATTACGTCGCCCAGACTTATGGCCGTAATCAGGTCTCCCAGATCATTACTTATGGTTCGATGGCGGCAAAAGCGGTGGTGCGTGATGTAGGTCGTGTGCTCGGGCATCCTTATGGATTTGTGGATCGGATTGCCAAGCTGGTGCCGTTTGAAGTCGGGATGACACTGACCAAGGCGCTGGCAGAAGCAGAAGACCTGAAAAACCTGTATGACGATGACGAAGAGGTCAGGGCACTGCTGGATCTGGCGCTGTCTCTGGAAGGTTTGTCGCGCAATGTAGGTAAGCATGCCGGTGGAGTGCTGATTTCACCTTCTGATCTGACAGATTTCACACCGTTATATTGTGAAGAAGGCGGCAGCGGTCTGGTTTCACAATATGATAAGGATGATGTTGAAGCGGTTGGATTGGTTAAGTTTGACTTTCTCGGTCTGCGAAATCTGACCATTATTGACTGGGCGCTGAAAACGATTAATCGTAAGCGAGCGGTTAAAGGCGAGGAGCCGCTGGATATTATCAGTATTGATTTGGAGGATAAGCCTTCATTTGATTTGCTGAAAGCGCAAAAGACGACTGCAATTTTCCAGCTGGAATCACGGGGAATGAAAGAGCTGATCAAACGTCTGCAGCCTGATGTGTTTGAAGACATTGTGGCACTGGTGGCGTTGTATCGACCGGGACCACTGCAGTCCGGCATGGTGGATGATTTTATTGACCGTAAACACGGGCGTGCCAAAGTCGAATATCCACACCCTGATTTAGAACCTATTCTGAAACCGACTTACGGGGTCATTCTGTATCAGGAACAGGTCATGCAGATTGCGCAGGTGCTCGCGGGGTATACGCTGGGTGGCGCTGATATGCTGCGGCGAGCGATGGGCAAGAAAAAACCGGAAGAGATGGCCAAACAGCGCGTTCTTTTCATGGAAGGCTCGGGTAAGAATGATGTCGACCCGGATCAGGCGACTTATATCTTTGACCTGATGGAGAAGTTTGCCGGTTACGGTTTTAATAAGTCTCACTCGGCGGCTTATGCACTGGTATCGTTCCAGACAGCATGGTTGAAAGCGCATTACCCGGCAGCATTTATGGCCGCAGTATTGTCAGCGGATATGGATAATACTGATAAGGTGGTCATGATGCTGGATGACTGTCGTCAGTTAGGTTTGAGTGTGCTGCCGCCGGATATTAATAAGTCGGAATACCAGTTTACGGTTGATGATGAGGATAATATCGTCTATGGCCTGGGGGCGCTGAAAGGAGCGGGGGAATCGGCGATTAGCGTGATTCTGGAGAATCGTACTGCGAATGGGCCATATTTGTCTCTGCTGGATTTATGTCAGCGTATAGCATCACAGAAAGTCACACGACGGGTGCTGGAAACTTTGATCAAAGCCGGGGTGCTGGATTCATTACAAGGGACGCGTCATGCACAGTTAGAGTTTCTGCCGGAAGCTTTGCGCATGGCGGAACAATATCATCGTGATTTGGGCACCGGGCAGACAGATTTGTTTGGTGGTGCGATTGCACCGGTGGAACAACAAACAATGCCTGCTTTGCCGGAATGGCCGGAGAAAGAGCGTCTGCGATTGGAAAAAGAAACGCTGGGGCTTTATTTGACCGGACACCCGATTAATGAATATGAAGAGGAGTTGGGATCAGTTCGGTCGCATCGTTTAGTGGATCTGGTGGAAATTGACACTAACCAGCGGTTTAAGAAAGAGCCGGTGATGATTGCCGGATTGGTTGATCATTTCCGTATCCAGTCAACAGACCGGGGCAAACGTGCGTTTATACAGTTAGATGACAAGTCTGCATATTATGAAGTCATGGTGTTTAGTGACGTACTGGAAAGTTATGGCCATCTGTTAGAAAAAGAAGCTGTTGTCGTGATTGAGGGTACGCTGGATACGGATTTTCGTACGGAGAGTGTCAGATTGCGCATCAATCACATCTACGATATGCAGGCAATGCGTGAGAATTTGCTGCGTAAGCTACAATTATCTGTAAGTGCTGCACAGTTCCGGAATGGCCTGATGGAAAGGTTGCAGGGGCTGTTGCAGGAGTCATCAGAGCCCTTATACCCACTGGTGTTGGATTATCAAAATCAACAGGCGCGTGCTGAGGTGCGTTTGGATGCTCATCTGCATATTCCGCTCAGTGATAATAATTTACGTGAATTACGCCATGTTCTGGGGCAAGATGCAGTCAGGCTTGTGTATTAAAGCTGACTTTCTATTGACTAAAGAATGGCTGGTAGCATGATGGAGCAGATTCCAAACATAATTACCATACTCAGGATTGTCGCTATAGCACCAATTTGCTGGCTGTTATGGCACGATGCTTTCGTGCCTGCTATTTATTGTCTTGTTCTTGCGGGTATGAGTGATGCGCTGGATGGTTTTCTGGCGCGGCGTTATGGTTGGTTTACGCGTTTGGGGGCAATGCTCGATCCGCTGGCTGATAAACTGTTTATTGTCTCAGTGATGTTGCTGTTTGGTGCGAAAGGTTATCTGCCGGAATGGTTGGTTGTACTGGTGATGGGCCGGGATTTGATTATTGTGGGCGGGGCAATATTGTATCGTTATGTCACCGGAACACTGGAGATGAAACCTCTGCTGGTCAGTAAAATGAACACGGCATTTCAGATTTTACTCTTAGTGGTGACACTATTGCATGTTGGCTTTTATACATTGCCAATCGGTCTGGTAACCGGCGTGCAGGCTTTAGTCACCGTGACGACGGTATTTAGCGGACTCGCTTACATTTATTGGTGGACATACTATGTATTCCATAAAGAGGTATCTGCATGACCTTTGATGGGCGGTTCTGGTTCTGGATTCTACTGTCTTCGGTAACTATTCTCCTTTTGGTGTTGCTGCAGCCCATTTTGATGCCATTTGTTGCCGGTGCCCTTATTGCTTATCTGGCTGATCCATTGGTTGATTTTCTGGAAACGATTAAGTTACCACCGGATAATAAGATTTCACGCGGTGCTGCAGTAACGATCGTTTTTGTCGTGAGTTTTGGCATTATATTGCTGTGCCTGTTAGTGCTGATTCCTTTGCTGGAAACCCAAATTAAGCGTTTTGCTGAGGTTTTTCCAACTTATGTTCGCCAGTCTCTGGATATGGTCGTACCGTATTTACAGAATAATGTTGGTATTGATGCAAAATCTCTGGATGCTGACCAATTAATGGCAGTAGTGACGTCCAACCTAAAGGAAACCGGTGGCTTACTGCGTCAGGCGATCCAAACGATTTCTAAATCCGGCTTTGCCGTTTTGGGCTGGGTTGCTAACCTGGCAATGATTCCTCTGATTAGTTTTTACCTGTTACGGGACTGGGATAAGCTGGTGGCTTATATTCATGAATTGCTGCCACGTAATATTGAACCGGTTATCAGTGGTTTGGCGAAAGAGTCCGATGAGCGTCTGGGGGCGTTTCTGCGTGGTCAGTTGCTGGTGATGATTTGCCTTAGTTTTATGTATACGCTGGGACTATGGCTGGTTGGACTGGAACTTGCTTTGCTGATTGGTTTGGTTGCAGGTGTGGTGAGTTTTGTACCTTATTTGGGATTGATCGTCGGTATTGGTATTGCCGGTATTGCGATATTGTTTCAAACCGGTGACCCCTTTCAGTTGTTCTGGGTTGTCATTGTGTTTGGATTTGCTCAGATGATCGAAGGCATGGTGCTGACGCCGGTTCTGGTTGGGGAGCGCATTGGTTTGCATCCGGTTGCTGTTATCTTTTTTGTCTTGGCAGGCGGGCAATTATTTGGCTTTTTTGGTGTACTGCTGGCTTTGCCTGTGGCGGCGGTATTGGCGGTGATTTTACGTCATCTGCACGACTCTTATAAGAAAAGCCAGATTTACCGGATTGATATTGATTAACCATGGGCCAGCTCTCATTAAATGTCACTCTGCCGGATGGTTTTAGTTTTGAATCATTTTGCCCACTGCCGGGTAATGAAGATATTCTGACCTTACTACAAAGTCAGTTCTGGCAGGAATTGCCACAAGTCTTCCTGTTCGGAGATTCCGGCAGTGGTAAATCGCATCTTTTACAGGCCTGTTGCTATAAATTGCAGGCTGAATCAGCTGCTGCTCATTATCTGTCGTTGCGGGAATTATCACGTTTTGGTACAGGTGTGTTGGAAGGACTAAATGGTCGGGCGGTTTTACTGGCTTTAGATGATGTTGATGAGGTCATGGGAAACAGGGCCTGGGAAGAGGCTTTATTTCATTTGATCAACCGTTGTCGTGAACAACAGCAGGCTTTATTGCTCAGTGCCCGTAGAAACCCTCATGATTTAGAATGTTCATTACCCGATTTGGCGTCGAGGTTATTATGGGGGCCAATTTATTCTATACGGGGGACGGACGAGGCACAGGCTTTAGAAGTATTCAAGTGGCGTGCCCGTATCCGTGGTCTGGATATAAGCACGCAAGTTGCTGCTTATATAAACAGACATTATTCCCGTGATATTCCTACCTTAATGGAAATTCTGCATGAACTGGATATTGCCAGCTTAAACCATGGCAGGAAAATTACTGTGAAGCTACTAAATGAAACGTTGCAAAAATAATATCAGGCAACGTTACTTTTTTGCTGTATTAATCCATTAAAAAATCATCATCAAATATATCTTTCAGGCGTCTTTCCAGTGCTTTTTGTTCCAGATAGTCTTCAATATTTCGACGGATTACATGAGGTTTTGTTTTTGTAGTGCTTGTGTTTTCAGTTGTGGTTTGGTCTTTATCAATAAATACATCATTATTGTTATTAGTATCTAACATATTTAGCTCCTGAGTACCTTAGTTGGTATCTTTATTATTTTTCAGTGCAGTATATCGGGAGTAGATGAATTTTTGCTGACTAAGTTGTAGTCATGCACTATCAGCCGACAAAGTCGACTGAAAACAGGATTTTAGGTGTGATTCAAGAGGAAAGTACGTGCGTAAAAGTTTTCAGGGGTTTTGAGTCCCTTGCTCCGTTAGCTGGCGGGCTTTGAGCATTTGAAAACATTTGCCACACGGTTCAGTGTGGCGTATTCGACATGCTGCTTATTTGCCGGTGAATTGTTTGGCTCGCTGCAGAAAGGCTGTGGTGTTCTCGTAGCCTATCATTCTTAGGTTGTTGATTTCCTTCCCGGTCTTGTCGAAGAAAATAATTGTTGGCGGGCCGATAATGCCAAAGCGTTGTTCCAGTTCTTTATCAAGCTCATCATGCTTGGTAACGTCAGCTTGTAACAAAATCACGTTTTGTAATGCTGCCTGAACTGCCGGGTCTGCAAAGGCCTCTTTTTCCATCCGGATACAATCAACACACCAGTCGGCATAAAAGTCCAGTAAAACCAGCTGATTGTTCTGTGTAGCCGTTGCAAGTACCTGGTCGAGGTCATTACTCGATTTAATGCGTTGGAAGGTAGCATGAGAAGCCTGTGAGTTTGCTGCAGAGCCGCTCTGTAACGTGGTAACAGAAAAGACGCCCTTAAGGGGCTGTAGGATGTTTGTACTGCCTGCTGATACACCCAGTAGCTGGGTGCTGCCATAAAACAGCATAAT
>JBMZDK010000137.1:0-10808 GCA_049614265.1 Thiolinea sp. | reverse complement strand
CGCCGTGGTATTGAGCCGCATATTATTGGCCAAACCATTTGTGATATTACGGTACGGCAACCAAAGTTGCGTTGGCCTGTACCGGTTCAGATACAGCAGCTTTGCGGTGCCGCAGTTGATGAGGTTAACCGCCGGGGAAAATATCTGTTGCTGGAGACCGGGCAGGGTACCGGATTAATTCACCTGGGTATGTCTGGCAGCTTACGGATTACCAAACCTGATATCCCACCGGAAAAGCACGATCATGTTGACATCATTTTGGCGAATGACGTGTTATTACGCTTACGTGATCCGCGGCGGTTTGGTGCTGTGTTATGGTCGGGCTGCGGTGATTTGCACCCTCTGCTGAGTAAGCTGGGGCCGGAGCCTTTGGGCAACGAATTTGATGCTGAATACCTTTATCAAAAGTCACGCAAGCGCCGCACTAATATTAAAGCTTTTATTATGGATTCCCATGTCGTTGTGGGTGTTGGTAATATTTATGCTAATGAAGCGTTGTTTGCTGCAGGTATTGATCCGCGCAGGACAGCAGGCGATATTACCCTGGGGCAATATCAGTTACTCGTCACCCATATCAAGGCTGTCTTGTTAAAAGCGATAGAACAGGGCGGGACTACTTTGCGTGATTTCGTGCGCGAAGATGGTCAGAGTGGTTATTTTCAGATTGAATTACAGGTGTATGGCCGGAGTGGTGAAACCTGCCATCAATGCGGGACTTTGCTATCTCAAATCAGGCAGGCACAGCGCTCTACCTGGTTTTGTTCATACTGTCAGCAATAGCCTTAGCTATCTTGTGCTGGTGTTTTCCCGGTTTTTCCATCGGCCTGTTCAATGATGCCACTAAGTGCGAGTTCTTTCAGAATCTGGCGCCTTTCCCCGCGTTCAATTCCTGCATCCACACCAATCTTGTAGAATGCCAGGCTTGGAATACCGATAATAGTAAGCCCGATTAGAAAGTTTATGATCAAGTCCAACATGCCGTGCCCCCCTGGCAGTTTATTGTTGTTTTTTCTATAGAGTAAAAATACTGTGAACACCCTGAACAGAAGATTTACTATTGCGCCGATGCTTGACTGGACGGATCGTCATTGCCGTTTTTTTCATCGATTGCTAACGCAGAACGCTGTTTTGTATACGGAGATGGTGACTACTGGTGCAATTTTGCATGGCAATGCAGTGCGCCACCTGAGTTTTAATGGTGAAGAGCATCCTGTTGCTTTGCAATTAGGGGGTAGCGAGCCGGATGATATGACGCGTTGCGCGGAGATTGGGCAGCAGTATGGCTATGATGAAGTCAATATCAATGTCGGCTGCCCCAGTGAGCGTGTGCAGCGTGGGGCATTTGGGGCTTGTCTGATGGCTGAACCGGAATTAATTGCGGCCTGTGTGGACTCTATGCAGCGTGCTGTTGATATCCCTGTGACAGTGAAGAATCGTATTGGTATTGATGATCAGGAGGATTACGCCGGGCTGTCACATTTTGTGGAAACAGTTGCGGCGAGCGGGTGTAAGACTTTTATCGTGCATGCCCGGAAGGCCTGGTTAAAAGGACTCAGTCCGAAACAAAACCGGGAGATTCCTCCGCTGCGCTATGAATTGGTGTATCAGTTGAAACAGGATTTTCCTGAACTGGAAATTATTATCAACGGAGGCATCAAAACGCTGGCTGAGGCACAGCAGCATCTTGATCATGTTGATGGCGTTATGTTGGGGCGTGAGGCGTATCAGAATCCCTGGATACTGGCAGAGGTTGATCAATTGTTTTATGACAGTGAGCGGGCAGCTATGTCGCGTGATGAGGTGGTGTCTGCTTTAGCTTCTTACATTGACAGGCAGCAGGAGCAGGGTGTCTGGCTTAATCATATCAGTCGTCACATTCTTGGTTTGTTTCAGGGGATGCCGGGTGCGCGTAAATGGCGGCGTCATATCAGCGAAAATGCACATAAGCCCGGTTCTGATTCCGGTGTGATCCGGGATGCCTATGGTTTTGTTTCAACTGCGGGTAGCTGCTAGAATGAAGCGCGCAATGAATCATAAATAAATCATAGGAGTGAAGTATGGGCGTGTTAATCGCTAAACTGAGAGGTCTGGATGAGGCGTTGGCTGACAAACTGAAGGCTGAAGGGCTTAAAGACAGTGATCTGTTCCTTGAGGCGGCAAGTACACCTAAAGGCCGTAAGGAACTGGCTGCAAAATGTGAAGTTGATACAAAAGCAATTCTGCAATTAGCCAATCGTGCTGATCTGGCGCGGGTTAAAGGTGTTGCCGGTGTATTTGGTGATCTGTTGGAAGTAGCTGGTGTGGACACTGTGAAAGAACTGGCTACCCGTCGCCCTGATAATCTGCATAAAAAGATGGTTGAGACAAACGCTGAGCAGAAGATTGCAGGCCGTAATCCAACCATGTCAGATGTTGAAGGATGGGTGGCACAGGCGAAGGAATTACCTAAAACTTTGCAATACTAATTTTTTGTAAAAAGGGTATTGACGGACAGGCGCTAAGACATTAACATTTGCGCCTCTTGATTGATCCCCAATAGCTCAGTCGGTAGAGCAGTTGACTGTTAATCAATTGGTCGGAGGTTCAAGTCCTTCTTGGGGAGCCACATTCTAAAAGGCTTGTAGCGTTTTTCGTTACAGGCCTTTTTTAATTGTACCTCACTTATTTAGGTCAGGGTTTGACCAAAGTTTTTTCTCCTGCTTTTATTGGACTGACATGTTCAGGTATTGATTGATATTGAGGGTGTTCAGGTGGATAAGTTAGTTGAGAGTGACTGCTATAGGCAGCAAAAAGCCTGCTAAAAAGCAGGCTTTTAAATCTGGCGGAGAGAGAGGGATTCGAACCCTCGATAAGCTATTAACCTATACACACTTTCCAGGCGTGCTCCTTCAGCCACTCGGACACCTCTCCAGTTGGGTCGCCATGCTAACGCAGTCGTTTGTGCTTGTAAATAAGCGATCGTGAAATCAGGCAAAAGCCCGTCAGGCTTACAGGTCATCTGCTAGCCGTCGACAAGACTGGCTGGGTTGTGTAGGATGGTTTTTCGTATGGGGCAATAAATAAAAATAATATGCTGCTAGACAAACTAAAACACTTCTTCAGTTGGTGGGGTACAGGATTGTATCTTGGGCTTCCCGGCCCGTTGCGTCAGCTGTTCCGTTCCGAACAACCACGCTTAAATCTTCGGGTGCTTGATGATAGCCGCCTTGCTGTACGCTGGCGTACGGAAGGTAAACAGAAGGAATGTGGTGAATACGACCTTGATGGTGGGGCATTTGATTTTGAGCGGGTAGCGAAGAAGTGTGCACGCAGTAAAAAATACCTGCTGGAGTTGATGCTGGATAACAAGCAGGCATTACATCTGCAGCATGCTTTCCCGGAAGCTGTTCAGGATAATATCCAGCAGGTTGTCAGTTATCAGCTGGATCGTTTAACCCCTTTCACTGCTGAAGCAGCTTATTTTGATGCCAGAGTAGCTCGTCACGATAAAGTAAAAAAAGAAGTTGTGGCAGATATCTATGTCACACCTAAAGTGGCGGTGGAAAAAATATTCAATCGCTTGCGGGCTGCTGGTGTGCCGGAAATTGATGTGGTATCCACTATGAATGGCGCAGTAAGTTTGCGTAACGGCCTGGAAAGAACAAAGGCAAAGGCTGAATCCACCTCATGGTCAAAAGTGCCGTTTTATTTCTTTATGCTGGCGTTGATCGTCTCACTGGCAGCGCCTGTGCTCTACAAGCAGCGTCGGGTTGATCAGATCACTGAGGCGACAAATGAATTAAAGCGTGATGCGTCTTCGCAGCTGGAAATTCGGGATAAGTTGCTGGCGGCAGAAGAGGCGCTGGCATTTTTACAGGAACGTCGTCGTACTTCTCCGGTTGCTTTGGATGTGGTTGAACGCTTGTCAGCAGAAATACCACAGCACACCTGGCTGGAACGCCTGGAGCTGGAAGGAAGGCAGGTTCACATCCGGGGTGAGTCGAATAAAGCGCTGACATTGATTGATACTCTGGAAGAGTCTCCATATTTTGCCCGTGTTAGTTTTAAGTCTCCTGTAACACGCAGCAAAGAGAACGGTAAAGATAAGTTCCATATTCAGGCCCGGGTAGAGGTGGACAATGAGTGAAGGTTTAGTATCACGCCGTAATCAGCCTTTATTAGCCTGGCTTTTATTGTTGTTGGTGATGCTGGTTGGTGTGTTTTTCGTAGTGCTACCTGCGGTTGCTAAATCGATGGAGTTAAGCGAGCAGATAGAGTCCGGTTATAAGCGCCTGAGTAAAATGTACCAGATAAAACAGGCGACTCCTGAGTTTGTTGCTGAGTATGATCGTGTCAGGGCACAGGGGCTGGATAAGCTGTTTTACCCGGAAGGCATGACTTCCGCGCAGGTGGGGAAAGAATTACAGAAGCAGCTGGCAAATGTTATTACACAGCGCAAAGGTATTTTGCTTAGCTCTGAGGTGGTAGATGATGCTGCGCCAGATGAAGAGCAGGAACAAATGGGTTATCAGCGTGTTACGGTGCAAGCGGATTTCAGGGGGGATACGAAGCTGTTACGGGAGATTCTGCATCAGTCTTATCGTACCCGTCCTTTGATTTTTGTTGATCGTCTTGAGGTCAGGCCACAGCGCAATAGCAGCAAACAGGAAGTGAAAGGAACGGTCAGGATTTCAACCTATTGGCGTGGAGGAGCGGAAGAGAATGAAGCGCTTAATTAGCCCGCCGATACAGCTGTTACTGTGGTTAAGCGGGATTGCCTGTCTGGTGGCTTCCGGCTGGAGTGTCTGGCAGTTACGTCAGTTGAATGTAGATAGCAATATGGCGCAAAGTGTGAAGGTGGAGATTCCCGATGCGAAAGCGTTAGCCGTTCCGGGTATCCAAAGTTATCGCAAACTGGTTGAAGCGCCGCTCTTCTGGGAAGAGCGTGTTGTCCCCAGGAAAATACCTAAGCCAGCACCTGTGGCAGTCAAAGCTCCGGAGCCTGAAGTCGTTGAGGTTGAACTAAATCCACCGGTAGGGCGTCTGGTGGGGATTGTTGATCTTGGCGATAAACGTTATGCATTGGTGAGAAATGATACTGAAAACCAATCCTTGTATCAGGGTGATACCTGGGAAGGATGGAAGGTGGATGTGATTGATGCTGATAAGATGGTGCTGACAGCGGGGAAGCAGCGCACTGAAATCTCACTGATTGGTGACTTTGCGGCGCCTAAACCCAATAAGCAAATGTTAGCCTCTAAACAAAGGCAGGCCCAGCGTCAGCGTCAGCAGCAGATTCGCCAGCAACAACGCCAGCGTCAGCAGCAACAAAGAGCAAATCAAAGGCAGCAGGGGGGTAATAATGCAGGCAATGCACAGGAAATGCCGCCGATTGATCAGCTCACGCAGGCTTTAGGAGGCAATAATGGGCAAAACGGCCAGCAGCCTGCGCCGGTATTATCGATCAAGGAAGCCCTGGAAGCGCGGCAACGTTTAATGGCATCGCGTTGGGGAACCAGTAAACCAAAAGCAGAAGGGCAATAAGCAGCAAACAATAGATGAGTAAAAAAGCGAGCGGTCTGACAGGTTTTTTATATTACTCCGTTAAGGATGCCTGAAATGTCTATGTTCACTATGTATAAGTAATAAATAAAAAAATAAGAGAGTCCGGCGATCCGACGAACAGGCTTTAAATTGGATCAGCTAATAGCTAGAATAAAAAGAAAATAATTATAAAAATAATAAAATGGGGTTTGCTTTGTGATTACTAAAAAAACACTGGCAACAATAATTAGTGCCACGCTTGTGTTATCGGCATGCACATCCGTTAAAAATGGCCCTGGCTTTCGAAAGAATGTCAGCGTGAATCCGTTTCAGCGTAGCGCAGCAGTCAAAGAGTTGGGGCAGGAGTCGCTGGGGTTGCGTGCGCCTTTATCTCGGCCTGCTGTGCCAAAGCGGGCTTCTTATCAACAGCCCGCTTCGAGAGCGAAACCTTTACCAGCCAATTACGCACAACCCGAGCGCGATGTAGAGCTGATTTTGGGTGACCATCAGTATTATCGCAGTGATGTTGAGCGCCCGCGTATCTCTGCGCGTCGCAGTGGGCCAGGTGTTGCACTGAATTTTGAGCGTGCCAGTATCCGTGAAGTTGTCGGGGTGGTGCTGGGAGATATCCTTAAACAGACCTATATTGTTGAGCCGGGTGTTGAAGGCGAAGTCACGATCAATTCCAGTGAACCTATTCCGCGTGCGAGTTTGATTCCAACTCTGGAGTCCTTGCTGCAGACTCAGGGAGCGGTTCTTTACCAGGATGAGACCGGGGGATTCCGGGTGGCTGCCCGTGCTAACCTGAAAGGACGTGGCTTTATGCCGTCAACCGGTAAATTGAAGCCGGGCTATAACATTCAGGTGGTGCCACTGCGTTATATACCTGTGGCTGAAATGCAAAAGATTCTGGAGCCATTAGCAGCACCGGACGCATTTGTCCGGGTTGATACTAACCGCAATATTCTGGTTTTGGCCGGTACCAGCTCTGAACTGGCAAACCTGATGGCAACGATTCGAACCTTTGACGTTGATGTACTGCAGGGTATGTCAGTTGGCTTGTATAAAATCAAAAACGTTGAAGCACAAATTGTTGCCAAAAACCTTGATGCACTGTTTGGTGAGAGTGGCAATAGCCCGATGGCAGGTATGGTGAAAATCATGCCCATCGAACACATGAATAGCGTCATGATTATTTCAGCCAGCCCGGAATATCTGCGGGAAATGAAAAGCTGGGTTGACCGGTTTGATAAAACCGGGCCGGTGGAAGGCCAGCAGCTGTATGTTTATAAGGTGCAGAACGGTAATGCTGAGCATCTTGCCGAAATGCTGTCGCAAATTTTCTCAGGTAAAGGCAGCAGTAAGAAGGCTAAGGGTACACTACCGTCCAGTCTGGCGCCGGGTTTGGATTCTGCTACGGTTGGTGGCAAACCACAGCAACCTAAAGTCAGTACTTTGCTGGGCGGGGGCGGTGATGGCGGGGTATCTATTAACCCGGATGCAGAGGTCAAGATTGTTGCAGATAAAACCAATAATTCATTGATGATCCTGTCGTCTAAGGGCATGTATGAACAGATCCGACAGGCACTGAAACGTATCGATATTATGCCTATGCAGGTACAGGTTGAGGCTTCGATTATGGAAGTCACGCTGACAGAGGGCATGGAGCATGGCTTGCAGTGGTATTTCAATCGTGGCGGTAACAACAATACGCTTGGACAGCTTGGCATGACCGGTTTGGGAGATAGCAAGCCGGGTGGTTTCTCATTCACTCTGACTGGCGGGGCAAATGGGATTAAGGGTGTCGTGAATGCACTGGCACGTGAATCCAAAGTTAAAGTGATTTCATCGCCTTCGGTATTGGTACTGGATAATCAGACGGCTGAAATCAGGGTCGGGGATCAGCAACCAATTTATACCGGAACGGCATCAACCAGCGAAAGCGGTGCTACCAAGGTACAGCAATTCCAGTATAAGGATACCGGTGTGTCACTGCAGGTAACGCCACACGTGAATTCGAATGGTTTGGTGAAGATGGATGTTACTCAGGATATTACCGATGTGGGTGAAGTGGATTCTGCTACTGGCCAACGCAGCTTTCTGCAGCGAAAAATCAAAAGTAATATCGCGGTGCAAAGTGGTGAAACAATTGTGTTGGGTGGTTTGATCCGTGATAACAAAACAGAAGGTGGTCAGGGCGTTCCGATTCTGCGTAATCTTCCGGTTATTGGAAATGCCTTTAATGGTAAATCACGCAGTGGTAAGCGAACTGAATTACTGGTTTTAATTACACCGACGGCAATAAAAGATCAGAGTGGTCTGGTGAAAACCGGTGAAGAAATGCGGAAACGAATGAGGCGATTGATGGACGATAATAGTTTTATTCGTCAGTTAAGAGGTGAATATATTGAGTGAGCCATATAGAAATAAAATCCGGATTTGGCTGTTTATAGTGCCGTTATGTGTTGTATTAAGCGGATGCGGTGCCGGTGAAACAGCCGTTAAGGAAGCTGCACAGCTGCGCTGGAATTCCCTGATTGCAGGGGATTTCGGTGCTGCTTATCAACATTACACGGATGCATTTAAGGAAACAGTCCCGTTGCAGCGTTTCAGAACGCAGATTAAAGGCGTGGGGCTGTGGAATAAGGCTCAGGTTGAAGCGGTTAAATGTGATGAATCTGGCAAGCGTTGTGATGCTAAGGTGAAGGTAACTGTCGCAATGAAAATGCGCGGTCTGCCAAAACCAGTGGAAACCAGCGATGTCGTGCGTGAGACCTGGATTAAAGAGGGGGTATTTTCAGACTGGCGGTATGTAAAAAAATAATTAAATGAATTAATATAATTTATGACGTATTTTGGGTTCTTGCGCCAACCGGCCCCAGAACCAGTGCTGAGTAGAATACTCCATTAAAAATATAAAAATCTTAGGAGGCACGAAAGTGTTCAAAAAGAAAAAACTCGCTCTCGGTGTGGCCGCTGGCTTCATGGGTCTGGCCGGGATTATGTCCAGCGCACAAGCTGTACACGTGAACGCTGATGGTACGGGGCAGGTGTTGATTTTCCCTTACTATAACGCTCACCCGGGCTATGTAACCAATATCAATCTGGTGAATTCCACTGATAAAACGAAAGCGGTAAAGATTCGCTTCCGTGAAGGCGAAAACAGTAATGACGTGTTAGATTTTAATATTTACATGTCACCTAATGATGTGTGGACAGGTAGTGTTAGTGGCGTTGATGATGGCGGCTCTATGATTGGTGCACTGTCAACACGTGACCGCACCTGTACTCTGCCACAACTTGCTTCCTGTAAAGATGACAACTGTTCAGTCACTAAGCCGTTCCAGGGCCACAATGTCTATAAAGATGTTGAAGCGGACGATACCCGTGAAGGTTATGTTGAAGTTATCGAGATGGGTGACGTAACAGATAAAACAGTCCAGGATGGCGTACTGCACCACAATGGCACACCTTATGATTGTGATGCTGTTGAACAGGCCTGGTCTGACGGAACATTTAATCAGGGGCGCGGCACTCAGGCAACTGGGCTAGCGGCACCTAGCGGTGGTTTATTTGGTTCTTCGGCAGTTATTAATGTGTCAAAGGGTTCTGCATTTGCTATCGACCCGGTTGCAATTGATAACTACAGCACAGTAGCACAGCATTACTTGTCTGATGATCCTGAGAACTTCCTGTTGCCGTCGCTGGCGTCCGGCGATGTGGTACAAAGCTCTGTCATGGTCAAGGATGCTTATGGCGAGGCTGAGCTGGTAGAAACGACATGGAATACTACGGAAGATGCCTGTCTGGAAGATGGAGACACATTGACACCACAATGTGGTACTAATCCTTATCCGATTGCTCATGTTCTGCTGGCATCAAACGTGATGAACGAATACTTCCTTGATCCGACTGATGGCTACGATGGTCATACTGACTGGGTTTTGACTTTCCCAATGAAGAAGCATGGTATTCATGATGACGAGAAGACGGATGTTTCGCTGACGGTTGATGGGATGTTTGACCGTGAAGAAGGTGAAATGAACGTTGTTGTTGACCAGAGTTTTGGCTTCTCACCGGTATTGCCGGGCAAAGAGAAAGAAGAAAGCGTGCTGGATCGTGAAGTGAATGTTATTACCTTTGAAACCAACGATCCTTCCTATGACAACACACAGACGGTATTGAGCAGCCATACTGATCAGAAACTGTCAGTGGGTGCCTTTGTTCATGGCTGGGCGCGCTTAGCATTCCCGAATTACAACCTGTCCGGTGGTTGGGATAGTTCAACTACGTATGGCAAGGCAGCTACCACGCATGGTTCAGACAGTCATATCTATCAAGGTGTGGCGGTTACCGGTTTTGCGGCTATTGAAGGTAATGTCAGCGAAAACTCAAATGCCCGCTTTGGTGATGCAATTCCACACAAGATTCAGCGTTAAGACAGTCTTTTTTGTATAACGTGTGAGTTGTGACTGGCCGGGTGGCATCACCTGGCCGGTTTTGTTTGGGGGCAAACAACAATTGATACGTAAAAAACTAATAAAAAATAATCTAATCAGAAAAACTTGTCTTTGTGGTCTGCTGAGTTCATGCCTTAATCATTGGGCATTAGCAGATGAGGATAAAGACAAGTGGGTGTTGAAAAGTGAAAACTATTTGTTGTCACTGCAGACATTAGAGCAAACTCTGGCAGCGCGTGGATTTACGGCAGAAAGTGTATCTCCTGCACAGCGTAAAGCACTGCTCCGTGAACTGTTCATTCGTGATTCTCTGTTGAGACAACAGCAACAAATTCCTAAATCAGCCTTATCGGCTTTCGAAACAAAACTGGACGATTATCGCCGCAGCCAGCTGGCTAAACTGACGCTTGATGTGCTGTCTGAAAGTGATATGCCGGATTTTTCCAAACGAGCCAGAGAACTGTATGAAGTCCAGAAGGAGCAAAAGTACCGTTTGCCTTTGCGCCTGCGAGTCAGGGTGCTACGTAAATCCTTAACGGATGCAGCAGGTGGCACGCCACCGGCACGTGAGCAGGTTATTACAGGTTTACAAAAGGTGCTGGCCGGTATTCAGGAAGGGAAGCTGGATTTTAAACAGGCTGTATTGCAATACAGTGATGAACCAAATCGTAAACTGACGGCTGGTGATAGTTTCTGGTTTCAGCAGGGGCAGAAGTCAGACGTTCTATTTGCTACGGCAAAAACACTTAATTCAACTCGACCAATAAGTAAAATTGTGGTTGATAATAAATATGCGTATGTTTTGCAATTTATTGGGCGTCAGGA
>JBMZDK010000136.1:0-10813 GCA_049614265.1 Thiolinea sp. | reverse complement strand
ACGTGTTCTGTGAACAAGTTGCCGGGCATGAATATTTCTGGTGCTGTTTACACACGAGCCTTGTGGGTTGTCTTTTGGATTGTGAATACGATGGTTTGAGGTTAAATCGGGAGTTGCGTCACCAATGAAGAATAACAAGGCTGATAGTTTACAACCGTTGAGCGACAGTCTGAAAACGATTGATTTAACCGGGCATCCGCCGGTCGATCGCTGGAACCCTGAGCATAAGGGCGAAATTGATATTGTTATCAGGACTGATGGCACGTGGTTACATGAGGGGGCAGTGTTCCAGCGTGATAGTTTGGTGAGACTTTTTGCCAGCGTTCTGTGGTTTGAAGATGGCATACATTATCTGAAAACACCGGCGGAAAAAATGCGCATTGTGGTGGAAGAGGTTGCCTTTTTTATTCCGCTGTTGGAGGTGGTGGCAGAGGGTACCCCACAGCAGCAACTGATATTTACTTCAACTTACGGGGATCGTGTTGTAGCCGATGCCGAACATGCTATCGAAGTAGAAGAAGATCCTGAGACCGGTGAACCAAGGCCTTATCTCAATATGCGTTATGGTATGCGGGGGAAGTTGTCACGAAATGTCTTTTATCAGCTGGCAGAATTAGCGGAGCTGCAGACTCAGGATGAACAGGGTGACTCTGGAGCAGAGTATTTGATGGTACGAAGCTCGGGCAAACAGTTTGTACTGGGGAGTGCTGAGTAGAAGAGGTTTGATGGGGGGGGATTTGATAATAGAGGTTGGTGGAGCGGGTAAGTGAGTTGGTTGTTGTTAAGGCCCCGCACCTTAGTTAAGGTATTAAATGGTCAGGTTAAACTGCCGTAATAATCATGATTTCAACCGGCAGGCGTGTACCATCATTCAGTACCAGTTTTCCCGATACTGAGTTTTTCTCACAGTCCAGGTGTAAATGCCGGGCGACAATCTGATTGCCCTCATAAAATACCGGTTTGGTACTACCATCGTATTCAATAGCGATCACTGCAGCCGGATAATCTTTTGCTTCACCAAGAAATATTGAATCGCGGCGAGGTTCCGGATTATTCGGGTCGACTAACCGTGGCATCCGGTCAGCAACCCCTCTGACCTGACGTGGTTTGTCGTTGTTAGCGGTAACCGGCACGGGTGGTGTTGAAGAAGAATTTTCTTCCTGACGCCCCATGACCTGGCTAATAAACTGATTGACCAGGCCAACGACATGCCGGTAAAGCGTTTTATTACTGTGTAGCTGTGATGACTGAAACAAATACTGATAGCGTTTTTTCTCCCGTTCATTGGCGGGAGGTATTTTAGTGATTCCGCTCAGTTCGGCTCGTTTAGCCTGGATTTGTTCACTAAGTGAAGAAATAAACATTTGGTCTTTCCTTTTGCCCCAATACTAAGATCCAACAAATGTTGAGTTTCCATAGTCTTATAATTCTTTGTTCATGCAGAGCTGCAGCGGGATAACTGTTAGGGTATCGCCGATGAGTTAATGAATCAGGTTCAAAAAGCCAGATAAATGGAGGGAAAGTTCTACAGATGGCCTGTAACGCTGATATGGCGGGGTTTTGACTAAGGCCAGCGTTCTGGTCTTAGTCAATTAAAATGATCTGGTTGGTTTTATCAGCAGAGCGGCCTAAAAATTATAGTGAACGCCGATAGTATAAACATCCACATCAGTTTTTAGGGTGCCTGTACCATAATCAGTCAGCATATCGTTTTTATCGCCCACATTATAATAGCGATCCCAACCCAGACGTGCAGTCCATTGTTGATTCATCTTATATTCCATACCCAGCCCTATCACCGGGTCGGTGCCACTGCTATCTGCTTTGTGGTGTGATGTGCCGTCACCTATTCTGGCATCAGTATTCCAGTGAAAAATACCCGCTTTACCATAGAGTGAGGCGGCGCCTACCGGTACTTTACCAACTGCCGATAAGCTGACACCGTTGGTGTCCTGTTTACCATGCAGCGTGCCATCTGTGATATTGGCGGTATTGCCAAGATCGACATAGGCTCCTTCCACGGCCATGAACGGGCTAACGTTGTAACCACCGTAAACCTGAAAGGATTTATCTGTCTGGTCTGCACTACAGGTTGCTCCGGGAACCTTGCAGACGCTGGGGGAGCTAAGTGCATTGATATGAGTATTATTGTCAGTGCTTCCTGCGCCCAAACCAATATAACCGTGACCATTCAGGTAGTTTCCGGCCTGGCTTGTTCCGCTAAACAAAAGGGCTAATGTTGTATATAGAACGTATTTATTTTTCATGACTATTCTTCCTTGTTAGTGACACTAATCAGCCGCATGGTGAATATCTGGTAAGTGGAATTACCACTCAGCATCCGGGGGACAGACGCTGTATAAACCCATACGTACTTAATATTTATTAGTACAGAAGTAATAGCTTTGAGTTTTCAAATGATAAACGGTAGTTTTTTTGGCAGCGCGGATAAATAATTACGTGCAGGCTATACTACAAATAATCGATTCGAGGGGTTTGCATAACAATGTCCAATGATCAGCCAGACACAATTCAATTCCTGTTGCCTCCTGCCAATATTAACCGTGATGGTAGTGAGGTTAAAGCCAGCCAGACATTACCACGTGTATTAGGGGGCGGTTACTCACGCTCAGCAGCAGATGATGCTCACAATCTGTTTATCAATGAACGTACATTGCAGGTCGATTCGGTATTTGATTTATCCGGGGCCGGGCGGTCTGCCGTTGAAAACAGCCAGGGCATGGGGGTTAATACCAAACAACTGGTTACGCTTGAGGCTACTGACGGCACCACACTGATTATGCGGGCAGATAAGCTGCAGCAGGATTTGCAGCGCTTATACCCCGGCGAAGGTGTTAACGCGGATAAACAGGTGAATATCCGGGTATTGACCGATCAGGAAGCTGCTGCCCGTGGTTTGGGGGACTGGATCTGGTCACGGCTGTCATTACTCAGGTTGAGTCCCGATGGCATTGTTGAAACGGCTAAAGACAAAGCGCTGGAGCTGCTGAAAGAAAAGCTTGGAGAAAATGTTGAGGAGCTGATTGCGGCGAATGTGTCTCATGTCGGTGCTAAAGCACTGATGTGGGCTATAGAGTCACGCCTCGTCGGAGAGCCCGGTTTGTATCGTTGGCATGAAAAGGACCTTCATGTCGGTGATGTGGTGAAACAAGGTGATGCTGATCTGCAGAAGGCTGCGGAGAATGATGAACCGGTTTTACTGTTTATTCATGGCACAGCTTCCAGCACAGTGAACAGTTTTGGCGGGCTGCATGAGGGGACGGTAGATGAAGGCGGCTGGGAGAAACTAACGCGGGGTTTTGCTGGCCGGGTGTATGGTTTTGAGCATTACACGTTTTCCGACAGCCCTCTGGAAAATGCATTACATCTGGCGCGAACTTTGCCCAAAGGCGCGCGCCTTTCGTTGATAACACACTCCCGGGGTGGTCTGATCGGTGATTTGCTGTGTATGGGGGAATATGACGATGATTTGATTTCACGTTATCAGCGTGAACCGGTGCTGGAGACTGAAGGGGAATTTGAAGGTCAGGAACGTCCGGAAAACAAGAAACTGCGTGAAAAAATTGTCGCCGAAGAGAAAGAACAGCTACGCACTCTGCGAGGTATTTTACGCGAGAAGCAATTCAGAATTGAACGCTATGTGCGGGTTGCTGCTCCGGCCAGCGGCACTACACTACTGGCAGAAAACCTGGATGTATTTTTGTCCGGTTTATTGTCGTTGGTAAATTTTGCTGTGGGGCTGATTCCAGCCGTCGGTACCATGGGCAGTACAGTGCTATCAGCGTTCCGGCGTATCGTGCTGGAGATTGCTGAGAAACGCATTGATCCCCGCCTGATTCCGGGTATTGAGGCAATGTTGCCCAATTCTCCACTGACTATCTTTATCGCACAGGCACCACGTGCCGATGGTATCGATATGGCAATTGTGTCCGGTACGGTGGATGGTGACAGTGGGAATTTCTTTAAGCGTATTGCAGTCATGCTGACGGACTGGATCATCTTTGACCAGTTTGATAATGATTTTGTCGTTGATACACAATCTATGCGTGCTGGTCTGGTACGACGTAACCAAACCCGTGAGTTTTATGCGCATGGTCATCAGGTTAATCATCTGCGTTATTTTGACCGCCATGATAGCCGTCGGGCAATTTATAAGTGGATTACCGATCCGAAGCCGCAGGAATTACCGATGTTTCATCCGGTGCCAACGGATTTTGAGGTTAAGCTCGATCAGTTTGGTAGTAGTGAAACGGAGGCTCTGCGTGGTGAGGAGATGCGGGATAAGGATGCACCGCTAGTGGTGTATCTGCCGGGTGTCATGGGTTCGCACCTGGAAATTCGTAAGGGTAACCGTCGTGCCAGTGAAGGTGACCGGGTATGGTTTGATCCTTTCCATCTCACTATGGGGGGGATAGCACAGCTTAGCATTGATAAGGAAAATGTGCTGCCAGAAGGTATTTTCCGTCGTTATTATGGCGATCTGGAAACGTACCTGCAGCGTGAACATGAAGTGGTGACGTTTGCCTATGACTGGCGGCATAACATTGCAGATACGGCCGATCTGCTGGCGGAGGTAATTACCGATAAACTGGAGTCTATTAAAGACCAGCCGCATCGCCAGCTCAGCATTCTGGCGCATAGCATGGGTGGCCTGGTGGTACGCACCATGATTGCCAGGCATCCTGAACTCTGGGAGCAGGTGGTTACCCGTACCGGTGGTCACTTTGTCATGATGGGGACTCCCAACCATGGTTCTCATCAGACCGTTGAGAACCTGATGGGGAAAAGTAGCGCTATTCGCCAGCTGGCTATGCTCGATTTTCAGCACGGTTTACAGGAAATTATTGATATTGTTGCCGGGTTTGATGGCGTGCTGCAGTTATTGCCCCCTAATGAGTTTGCCGATACAGGTGTGGAGCATTTACCGGAGCAGGGTGAACAACAGCCGCTTAGTTATCTGCTGAAGAAGGATTGGGAAACTATTCGTAGCCGTAACCGGGATCGTTGGTTTGGCGCTAAACTCGGGCCGGTACCAGAGAATGATGCACTGGCAAGGGCGCGTGAATTATGGGGTGAGTTGCTTAAGCAGGATAAAGACTTTCCGCATGCTGAGAAAGTCGCTTATGTTTACGGTTTGGATGGACATACGCCTTGTGGTGTGGTTCATGATGCGTCGGAAAAATGCCTGCATTTAATGGGGACGGCGCAGGGTGATGGTTCTGTCAGCTGGAAGTCCGGATACCTGCCAAGCCTGAGCCGTGAACGTTACTGGTATATGCCAGTGTCACATGCCAGTCTAACAAATAGTCGTGAATATTTCCCGGCGATTGTAGAGCTATTGCGTAAAGGTAGTACACAAAAGCTGGATCGTAAGGCACCACGCACCCGTAGTGCTACCGGACGGAGCTATCGTTATGATGCCGGGCCGGGCCTGCAGCCGGGAGCGGAAGACCTGGTCTTGTCTTTCTTTGGTGGGCGGCCTATGCGGGAAAGTACGGTAGATGAAACACAATTGCTGGAGGTGAGTGTCAGAGCGATGGATCTGCGTTTTGCTCAACAGCCATTGATGTGTGGGCATTATCGTGATGATTCAATCGCCGGTGCGGAAAGCCTGATTGATTACTACCTGGTGAAAGGTGCTTTGACACAGCGTGAGCGACTGGGTATTTATGCCGGTGAACTTGGTAGTAATACTATTGTGCTTAACCCGCGCTCAGCAGAGGAGCGTAAGCGTGGTAGTGGTCGAGGGGCGATTATTGTCGGATTGGGAGAGTGGGAAAAGATTACTGTCCAGGAGTTGACGAATACGGTACGGGATGCAGCCTTACAGTTTCTGTTGCAATCCATTGAGCTGAGTCAGCCTGTTGATGATGGTATTCCTGAACAGGAAGAAGCGCTGACACTGAATAGCCTGTTGATTGGCCATAACTCAACCACTCATATCACCGTCGATGCATCGATTGAAGCGATTGTACTGGCGATTTGTGAGGCGAATCAGCAATACCGCCATAATAAATCTAAACAGCAACCTGCGCGTGCTATTCGTAAGCTGGAGTTCATTGAATACTATATGGACACGGCTATCAGTGCTGCTTATGCCGTGCGTGAATTACCGACACGACTGGAAAAGGATCTGCTGCGCTTTGATGCCCGTGTTGTACCGGCGGCAGAATTGCAGTACCAGCAAGGCGATGGTGCCCGTGAACGGCTGAGTAACCGTGGCCATAGCAGCGGTTACTGGTCACGCCTGATGGTATTGGATGCGGAAGAGCGTGACGAGCAATGCCCCGAGTCCTGCTATGAAAAATGGCTGCAGCCTGCTATGCCACAAAAAGTGCGTGATGCACTGGAAAAACAACTGGGCACTGACCAGGCAAAGAAAAACCATTTGCCCGCGTTGGAAACTGCCGGTGTGGCAGAGCGGTTGAAATATGTGTATTTGTCTGAGCGGGCCAGAGCTGAAGCGTTGGTGCAGCAGCGGCAGCCCGGTTTGATTGAGGCGTTGATTAAAAAGTCGATCCGCGACAGTAATTATGATCCGGATATTTGCCGAACCTTATTCCAGCTTATGGTGCCGTTGGACTTCAAACCGGCGGCCCGCCAGACACAACAGCTGCTAATGGTGCTGGATGGTTATACAGCGAATTTGCCCTGGGAAATGCTGCAGGCAGATGATGAGCCACTGGCATTAAAAATTGCCATGGTACGCCAGCTGGTTTCCAGTCGGTACCGGAAATCTGTCACTGGCAGCCTGAATAAATCAGCCTGTGTCATCGGAAATCCTTCGACGGCTGATTTTCACCACTACTTCGATATGGGGCTGGATATTCAGGAGAATGAACCGGCCAGCCTTGCTTCGCTTGAGGGGGCTACGGATGAGGCACAACGGGTAACCAATACTCTGAAGAACAGTGGGTACGAAGTGGAAACATTGTTTCCAAAACAGGTGTCGGATGAGCCATCACATACGGCTATCCAGGTTTTCAATACGCTCTTTAAAAAGCCCTACCGTATTCTGATGATTGCAGCTCACGGTGAGGTAAATGTGATGTCCCGCCGTGATGGTAAACGCCGTACCGGTGTTGTTTTGTCGGATGGTGTGATGTTGACGGCAGCGGAAATAGGCCAGATGGAGGTCGTGCCTGATCTGGTGTTCCTGAACTGTTGTCATTTGTCAAAGCTTGATAACTCAGTGCAAAACGCTGAAAGCAGCAGTTATAACCGTCTGGCTTATAGTGTATCGCGTGAGCTGATTGAAATGGGGGTACGCTGTGTGATTGCTGCGGGCTGGGCAGTCAACGATAGTGCTGCCAATACCTTCTCGACGCATTTCTTTGAATGTTTCACCAGTGGTCAGCCGTTTGGTAAAGCAGTGTGGGAGGCGCGTAAGAAAACGCATGAAATGCATCTGAACCTAAATACCTGGGGGGCTTATCAGGCGTATGGTGATCCGAATTATGTGTTAGATACAGATCAGGAGGAAGGTGCCAATGCGAATAACTGGATGCCGGTAGCGCCACAGGAATTAACCAGTGAATTAAAAAGGCTACAGGTTAATATGCGTCAGTCCGCTTTTAGCGGTGGGCACCTGAGTTATGGTGAATTGGTTGATAAGGTGGATCGTTTGCTGAAGCGTGTACCTGAGGATTGGGTGCGCAGACCGGGAATTCAGTATCAGCTCGCTGAGTTGTATGGCGACATGTTACCGGAAAGCTTTGAACGGGCAGAAGCCGCGTGTCTGCAGGCGATTATCCATGAAGACAAGGAAGGCCATGTGCCGATTAAAGCATTGGAATTGCTGGGTAATCTGGAAGCGAAACAAGCAGAAAAGTTATCAGAGCAGGCTCAGGATAACTGGATAGCCAGCAAGAAAACTGATATCGAAGAGAAAAAGCGTAAAGAGCTACTAAAGGAGCGGACACGGTTATTGGTGAATGCGCTGCATTTAGCAGATTCAGCCATTGAGCGTTTGCAGGGGCTGCTGAAAATTACCCATGATATGCATGAGCTGAGTGGGAATGTCAGTGGAATAAAATGTGATGTTAATGCTGAGCGTTTCGCATTGCTAGGCAGCGCATTGAAGCGAAAAGCGATGGTCTTAATCCGGCATGAGAATAAGTCATGGAAAGAGATACGCTCTGAGTTAGAGGAGTGCCGTAAGTTTTATGCACAGGGTGAAGATGTGACCAGTGATGATCACTTTAACCCTTATCTGACGATTAACCGTCTGCAGTTGGATGGTGTATTAGGCAATAGTTCTGCAAAGCATCTTGAGTTAGCAAAAAAATCACGTGCTGTTGCCCGGCAGCAGTTTAGCCAGAGCCTGGATTTCTTTGCTGGTGTTATGGCTGCAGATGCTGTGGTGGCTATTTACTTGCTGGATGAAGCGGCGTTTGAGGAGCTGTTAGGAGATAAGGAAAACCCTAAGACATTTCTGATTAGTACTTTTACTGATGCGGTGAATAATCTGCAGCATTCAGTTAGTGAGTTTAAGTCAGTGACTAAACAGCTGGAAGGCTTGTCTATCTTCCTGCGTAAGCGTGCTGAAGCAGAGTCCGAACGGGAGGCGTTGCTGAAACGGCAATCCAGGGTTTTATCTGAGGTGGCCGCAGCACTGAAAAAGTTTTAGTGCAGTTTTTAGTGCAGCAACTAACGGCACCCTGAGATCAGGGTGCTAAGTCGGCTTATAGCACAGCATATGTTGATAACGGGCCAGTGAGCGCCAGGGTTCCTGTTGTGAAAACCGGCGTTCTAATGTCAGTACATCCTGTAAATCCATACGCTTTCGTACTTCAGGATGGGAATAATCATAAAAACAACGTACGCCTGACCAGGTAATCACTTCCAGGCCAGAATCTATAAGCCAGTTTGCTACGTCGTCCGGTACTAAAGGGGAAATTGGGGCCAGCCCGTTATGTCCGTCGCTGGCAATACGATTTTCCAGCACCGGTTTCAAATCCCCTCCAACCAGGTGGCGCATGACTTTGGAGTGGCGGTTGAAGAACATCAGCGAAAGCCAACCCCCCGGTTTGAGCGTGTTAAGTAATTGTGCTAAGTTTTCAAGCGGACTGGCTAACCATTCCAGTACTGCATGACAAACGATGAAATCAAAGTGCTGATGTAGTGTGTCGTCACACAATGATTGAATGGTGTCTTGCTTAGGTGTGATCAGGCTGGAATGTTGGCCGAGTGTTTCCTGTATATTTTGCTTTGCAACTTCTAGCATTTCCTGTGATGGTTCTGCCAATACAATAGTGTGTCCCTGTTGCGCCAGCCAGCATGACATTTGCCCCATACCTGCGCCTGCATCCAGTACATGCAAACGTTGATCGAGAAAGCTTTGTGTGCGTATGTCGTCTTGAATAATGTGGAGGCGGATTGCTCCGCGCGGGTCATCATTGCTGTAGATTTTGCGTTGAAAGCGTTGTGACAGGCCGTCAAAAATCCGGTCTTTTTTCATTTTATCCGCCCCGGTGAAAAAATACGGCCTTATATGGCCCAACAAGAACTATATAGTGTCTATGGATAGAGTTATGCAAAAGGATGCGGCCGGAAGAAAGTTAATAAACGGTCGTTATAAGCTGAATGCATGTGTGTTTGCAAGTGATCTCGGGTCTGTCTACCTGGCCCGTGATGTGCGCTCAGCCGGGCAGGATTCGGTCATTCCCGATGTATTGCTCCATTTTCTTCCTAACCGGACGGTAGGATATACCGAATTACCCCGGCTCTTTGTCTCTTTACAGGAACGTGGTGCTGATCTTGATTGTGCCCTGACACCGGTCATTGACTATGGCTGGTCTGGCACGGTTGCCTATTTTGTTATGTCCGTGCCTGATTCCTGGTCGGTTAATGCGCTGCCGGAATTACAAGGTACACCAAGCAATTTGCATCGACAGGCTATCCAAACAACCCGTGATTTGATGCAACAGGGAGTGGTTAATAAAGGTTTGGTTGCACAGGCTTTTATTGTGATTCCCGGTGGAGTTTATTTGCTGGCGACTGCGTTATTGGAGCAGTTTCAGCAATTGCAGGAAGATGCCGCGCTTTTACCTTTGCAGGAATCTGCGGCTAAAGATAAACCGGTGAAGTGGTTGCCGCTGATTGGCTGGGCCGGATTGGCGGGTGGCGTCGTTGCCGGTGGTGGCTATGCTTATTACGTATCGCAGCAGCAAGCAGTGTTAGCCCGGACTGAAACGCCTGTTGCAGCACCTGTACAGCAGCAACAGCCTGATGCCGTTGCGCAAAAGAGTATAGCGGAGTCAACAGTAGTGCAGCCTGCAGAACCTGAGGTACGGATTGAAACACCAAAAGAGGCGCAGGCTTTTGAGGTAAAAGAAGCTGAGCCGGTGGAAGCGACGGAATCAAAGCCGGACACAAAAACTGTTCCGGAAACAGTAGCCGTAGTCGTTGATAAGGCAATAGAGCAGCAGAAAAATGAAGATGAGCCTCTCAAAAAATCAGGCCCGGCGGCAGATGTTGAGCAGGCTGATTCAGAAACCTTAGCTCTTGAGTCGACAGCAGATAATTCAAAGGAAAAGACAAACGTTGCGGAGGCAGAACCTGTGGAGCAAAAACAAAGCACTGCATCCAGCCCGAATATCGAAGTCAGTGCGGCTAAGCCAATAGTACCTGAAGATCAACAGCAACCACTCATTCGTCATAGTGAAAAGGTGGAGGCAGAGCCAGTGAAAATTGACCCTGCTCCGGTACCTCCGGAACTGGCTGAATTGAAAGTGCTGGAAAATCTGCCGGTGAATACGATTATGTTGACGCCGATAAAACCAGCAGTGGA
>JBMZDK010000135.1:0-10820 GCA_049614265.1 Thiolinea sp. | reverse complement strand
CTTCGCCATTGGATGCAGCCCAATAGACCGCCATGCTTCCCGCCAATAGTTCAAGGGTCAGCGCGGCCCAGCCTAACCATGAGCGGGTTTTGTGCCGGTGGCCTCGGGTTTGCCATGCGATAAGCACAAGGGCAATAGCTATTGTTCCCAATGTGGCCAGGAGAGTTTCTGAACTCATGCCTCACCTCCAACAGCTTCTACATGAACGGCAACAATTAATAATTTTGTTAACGCTGAACCAGTTAACTCCTGCAGACCCTCAAGCTGAATTTGCAGGTGCTGTAACTGCCTGATTGAGTCATCAACCACGCTACCATTGCCACCAATACCCGCAGTAATATCGGAATGACCTCGATGGGCTGTTGCCAGCATGATTTTGATGCGTTGCGTCAGTAGGGGAATAGCCAATATCAAATCGTCAAATTGTTCCGGTGTCAGGTCTGGAACAAATGTTTTGATATTCGGTGAATTGTAGGTGTGCGCAGAGAGTGCACGATTGGTATGATCGTGTTGCATAGTTGGCTTCTCCTTGTGGTTTGAGCCAGTTGTGAAGTCCTGCATGGCTGTTGTCGCAGCCGTGTAGGGCGTTTACTACTTAGGGTTAAGCTGCTTTTTTCTTCGGTACTTTTCCTCCTGTCAGTGGCAATGTCTTTTGCTCATCTTCGATGAAGCGAATGTTTAAGTGTGTAATCTTCCTGCTGGTTTTCTTGCGCTCAATATCCATGTGAATGTTAGCTTTTGCTTTGAGTTCGGCTTGTGCAACATCTAAAACCATTTCCTGAAAACGGCCCCAACGGTATGACTTAGGCACACCCAACATATCCCGCAACTCTGCAACTTCAACAGTCAGCCAGCCCGCTATTAATCCGTTTGTTTCTGACTTCGGTTTAGCCCAGCTCATAATCAACTCATAAAAGCGCCATGTGTATGAACTGCTGAACTCTACCGCCTGAGAAAGAGGGTATTTGGTAAACTTCTTTGTCATGCCGACAAGGTGAGGGACTATCAACGGATTGAACGTACAAATGATTTTGCCTTGTTGCTTCCGGTAACGTGCCCTAGCCATCAGAGTAAACTCTATACGGTCATCGTTGATACCTTCACCTGAGACACTAATCACACGTTTCATCAGCCCGGTTACAGCCTTTTCTAAATCCCGATAGGCAATCTTTTCACTAACACTGAAAGCCTGAGAGTAAGTCAGTGCAGTTAGCTCGATTTCCTGAAACTGGTTGTCAGTCCGTAGCGGGTGAAGCTGAGAGACTAGGGTTTCCATGATGCGCTTCTCGACCAGACCGAAACGATAGTAAGCCCGTACCAGTGCATTCGATTTAGTTACTGAATTCTTTTTAACATCGTGTGCAGGATCAGCCGCCGCTTGTTTATTCCCGTTGCGCTGTTTCCGCTCTGTGTTGTGCTGAATGCTTTCAAGTAATCGGTCTAGGTCAGATTTCATAAGCCACCTTAAAAGTTAAGTTGTGACTATACTTGTCCTTTGATAAAAAGACAATTTTTTATTTATTTGTCTTTATACCATCAAAACTTGTCTTTTAGACCATCAAAACTTGTCTTTTAACCATCAAAACTTGTCTTTTAAGTCTGTAACTAATTGATTCAAATAACGTTCTAGCCCTTAGAAACAAGGAGAAACAAAAGGAACAGGCACACGCCATCAAATAGCGGGGAATAACTGACGGATCAGGGCAGGGCGTATGCCGGTTTTCGCTTACGCTTTTTGAAGATCAGAAGCAAAAGCCCAGCGGGAAGAGGGAAGTCAATTGTTTGAGTTTTGCACAGCATTTCAGGGGTGGGAGGTAGGGCAAGATAAAGGGTATGTGTCAGCTTGCAGCTAACTTACTGATTTTTCTGCGAAAAACCTGACACAACGGAGTGTGTGGATGTGTCAGCGAATTCATAAGTCACTGTATTTAATAGAAAAAAGTATGTGTCAGTCCCAATTTTAGTCTATTTGTTAGCCAGTCTTTGGTCGAAATACAAAACCAACTTTATACTGGCCCATCTCAGAAAAAAGTGGGTTGTTCAGGATGTTTTGACTTCACTAATCTGGCCCCTGGTCACCCACTTTTTCTGAGATATGAATTCACTGGGATAGAGTGTTGGCAGGTAGCCGGTGGTCTTGAAAACTATTGACGGTTCGACCAAAGGATTACTCATCAGTTAGTTTGGTACAAAGGGTATCAGTACATCAAAAGTAACGTTTGCGCCGGTGCAACCCGGTAGGTAGGGGTTTTAGGTTACTAACAGATAACTATTTTTGTCTTAATTACCTGACCACCTACTCGGTTCTTTTGCGAATTTTATTAACTATGCTGTATAGTTGCTCTGTGAGATGCGATAGTTGGTGTCCCGAAAGGGTAGCTCTCATGGCACCAGAGAAAGCTCCTAGGAGCAATGCAAAGAATTTTACCCTCTGGTTTCCACCAAAGTGTGGTCATATCCAAGACGCCCAACATTATTGTATAAAGCCCCAGAAATGGGGCTTTATCATTTCTACATCCTAGATTTTAAATATCGACTAAGTAGCACCCCAAATCTTGTACTTCCGCCTGGCCGCATTCCATCAGGCCTATTTGGTCTCCAATGAGCGCTTGTAACCCGAAGCTCGAATTGTGGGTCACGCTCTTTTCTATAATTCAGATTCATGCAGATGTACCACCCATCATGCCCCGATGGTGGTGTTTTATCTTCCTGTCTAAACACAATGTGTCTGCGATTACCTTCAAGGCATAATTTATCATTCAGATTTTTAATTATCTCTGGAATGCGTATAGAGAAATCCCAACGGTTTGGGCAAAACACTCTATCCTCGATAGTCCCGTCCCTTTTTCGTTCTGTGGTTATGATGTGGCTAGGGTCATCACTTTCTGTTTTTTTTCTGGAATAGCAGTGCTTGGAAAAGATAACTTTCCCTTGAATGTCGGTTAATGGGGCATTTTTAGAGAGCTTGATTTTAAAGCCGGTTTCAAATGGCTCAAGATGGCCCAGGTCATAACTTACTTCTGAGATCGGGTCTATCCATTGATTGTTTTTTCCGTGATTAGACATTTATTCGCCAAAAAGAGAATTTCAGTATTCCACCAAGAATTGCTTTGTTTTTCCACTAAACAATTAGCTTATGAGTAATACACTGGTGTTTTCTTCACGAAATACGTGCAAGCTATAGGAAATTTACTTCCAGAACTGCCACCAGAGGCGCGGGTGCTTCGGCCCTTCCAGTAGCTTGATAGTTTCGGTGAGGTCACTGTTCTGCTTTTGGTGAAACGCTTTGTCCGCTTTCAATCCTTCGATCTGTTCACGCAATAAAGCTATCTGAGTATCTTTTGATTTAAGTTGTTCGGCGTGTAGCTGCTCAAGTTGTGCTGAGTAGTTGGATTGCTTCTTCTCGGTGGCACTTTTGTTTGCTGTCCCATCCTGTCCAGATTGTTCTATCTTTGTATTGTCCAGACTGTCCGCATTGTGTACCTGTACACCGTTTAGCCTGCCAAACACGCGTAATAGTTCAGATGTTTCTATTTGTTTCTTCCCTGCGTGATCCTGTGTAGCGCTTATCAGTCCTGCATTCAGATATTTTCTGTAGAACGTGCCTCGACTAACGCCAGATAGTTTTATTGCCTCTGATATTGATACAAGCGCCATAGTCCAGGTTGTCCATTCTGTATAAGTGGTCAGTGTCCAGAATGTATAAATGGTTTTGCTGTGTCAAACCGTAGCAAGGTGAATCAAAGCGTATCAATCCGGGATGATTTATCTAAGTCACAGAATGCTATTGTGTGAGTTAAGAATGATATAAAAAACAATGAGTTTAATTTTAAGCTATTTTCATAGTCACACAATTAATATATAATATGTTTTGTGACTTAGAAGTTAGAGGTTAAACATGGAAACAGTTGAAGCGGTGAAGGATAAAGATCAGATCGCAGGCATAAAATCACTACTTAAAGTTTATGGTGGTTCTGACCTGTACTCAGATATTTGGTCATTTGGTATCAATAGCGCATTGCGCATTAGTGACCTGTTAGCCATCAAGTATGCTGACATTGAAAACAGCAGTATTACATTGAAGGAAGGAAAAACAGGAAAAACAAGAGAGATTACACTGAATAATTCTGCAATAGATGTTGTGACCAGAAGGCACAACGATAACCCTAATGATATTTATCTGTTTCAAGTGCATAGCAACCGCGCCAGTGGTAAGCCCGTATCACGCGAATCAGTAGCACGTATGTTTAAAAAGGTAGGCGACAAGCTCAAAATTAAATTAGGTACTCACTCAATGCGGAAAACACGTGGCTACGCAATGTATAAAGCCGGTGCCAGTATTGAGTTAGTTTGTAAGGTGTTGAACCATAGCTCTACTGCAACAACGCTACGCTACATCGGGATAGAAAAAGAGGATGTGCAGCGTACCTATGACCTAGAGCTGTAATTGCCTAATCATGCCGGTGGTGGGTTCCTGTAGGCTCCGGCTCACTCCAACTATCCGGAATAGTACGAACACCATATTCTTCCAGCTCCCATGCAATGATGTCAGCTAAAGCCCAATGGCGTTTATTTCCATACCCGGCCCCGCCTGAAACCGGAGCTGGCAATGGGTTGTTTTCGCGCCTCATCAGGTAGCTAAGCCCGCGTGAGTTTTTATTGAATTTTTCGCAAAGCTCATCTGAGCTAACCAGGCGGGAGATTGGCACTCTCAGGCCATCATTCTGCAATAGTCCTAAACCCGACACTATGTTGTCTGGTACATCAGTATCACCAAAGGCGCTGAAGTGCGCCTCCAGCTTTTGTATCAGTCGTGATAACTTCACGCCGCCTGCGCCTCTAACTCATTGGGCAACTCTGGTAAATCAACCAGTCGCCCGGAATGGAAAAATTTGCCAAATTCTCTTTGTTTGGCCTGCAAATTATCGATTTCCGCCTCAATTGGCGCAGCATCAAAATCGGGAATTAAATTTTTCGCCATTTCCTCAGTAATGCCCTCCCTCATCAACGTTGAGCGCTTCCGTAACACATGGCCCTCGCCAGCCCGGATGGTTCCTGCGAGGACTCGAATCCGGCAGTCAACATCAGCTCGGTGATGCACGGTCAACTGACTGTACTCGCTGATACGATCCTGACGTTCCTGGATTTCACCATCAATCTCACGTTTTCTGGCCTGCAGTGTACGGCTGATGGATTTCACCTGTAAAACATCAGCATTACTCACATAATCATGCTGAGACGAATTCAATAATGCTGCCGATTGCATCACAGCACCCAACAATTCGGACAGTTCATCACGCCGTTCAATTAATTCATCGCGCAACATATTTTTCAATTTCATGGTCATGTTTGACCCCCTGGTTTGATGTTTGGCGGAGCTTTGATTCCACCTCTGAAATGGCCGGATTGATAAGATCGTTGATAACCCGGTCTGTAAAATTTGTATCGACGCTGCCAGGATTCTTCTGGCAGTCCCGCATGTATGCCATAAAAACCTTGATTCGCGCTTTCGATGACTTCGTGTAATAGCCGTGCTTCAGAGCATTTGTTGAACTCTGCCGTTTGCCCTCTGCAGTACGTGGCCCAGTTGAATGCTCCCATGGTCGAGTGTCATGTATTCGTTTTCTCATCAATTGTGAGTGGCGTTTGCGTGATTCCGGTGTCCAACGTGGCATGATGAGTAGCCTCCAAGTGTTCCAGTTCGTTCGCTCGATTTTGTTGGGGAAGATTTTTTTTGCCGTGCGTACGCGCGTGAATAGCTTCGGGTTGATCCCCGCTGTGAATTAGCTGGCTTTGAGCAATGTTCGCCTGCCGCGCAAAAACGGCCTTGGGCTGTTTAGCATCAATCAGCACCTTCATGGTATTGGCGCTTTGTTGCTGGGCCTTTAAAGCCATCTTCAGTCCCCGCTCTGCGGCTTCCATTCCACCAAAATCAAGTGCGGATGCTGCTTGTGTTGCCAGCCTGGTGAATATCGCGTCCAACGTGACCGACTGTGCTGCCAGTCGCCGCTCAAGGCTTGTGAGGTCACCTTCCTCAATCCCCAACAGGTCGTCTGAAATTGACCTGGTAATATCTCCGGCATCAACATTTCCATCATCGATGAACGCCTCTGCTGTTTCGGCATTGCTTTTCAGGGTGGAATATCGATCCTCCAAAACATCACGACTCATGCGCTACTCGTGAAACCGGAGTCAAAAGCGCCTGGCCCCTGAAGTCAGTGATGGAAAAACAAAAGTAAAACACCCCTTCCGCGTGCTTAATTTTAATCAATGCCGTATCAGGTTCAGCGCCCTCTCGTATCGCCTGAACCTCAACTCCCAAAAAAAAGGCGACATTTTCCGGCATTGCGAGTCTGATAAGCTCACAAACGGCCTCTTCCCAAAGGTCGATGCTTTCTGGCACGTCTCCCGGAAATAACCTGATATTCTCACCCACCCACTTTTTAATCCGATCATCAATGGCCATTGGTACGACCCTCCATCGCATGGCGGATCATGTGAATTAGCTGGCGATTGATGCTGCGATCACGCTGGAGCGCATGCCCTTTCAGCCACTTCATTAGATCGGGAGGTAGGCGAAGGAGGTATGTTTTGTGTTCTGGCTTAGACATGGCTCTCTCGATTGGTAGCGAATTCATATCACTATGGTATCGAGCAATTTCAAGTTGGCGAGGCGGGTTTTCCAGTGAGAGAGAACAAGAACATTGGGAAAAGATAAGTCAGCTTTTCCCATCGGTCTTTTGCTTTTCGCACTTCACAAACTGGCTACACACTACGCACTACTGCACACCCTATAGGGATGTGCGTAGAAGTGCGTAGGTGTCTTGAGTAGCAAGTGCGTAAAAGTGTGTAGTTCTGTGTAGGTAAGTGCGTAACTAGTGCGTAGCTCATTCTGACAGCCTCACATACTCACCTTCGAGTGTAACTATGCCCTGATCCACCAGAACGCTACTGATGCGCCTGAAAAACTCGGATGGTGCTAAGCACCTACTATGAATTTCAGGATTGCCGCGGCATGACTCGATCCAGTCGCTAGTCAGCACCTTTGCATCTGCTGGATCATGGTCGTTTAATTCTAAGTTTCTGCGCTGTGCATCAATAAGCGAGTGAAGTACCACCATTGCAGCCTTCGGGTTTTTACCCTTAGCTACCTTCCCCGCTTTAGCCTTAGTGCAATCAAAATCAGGATCGTGATGCAATGTCGCAGATGTAACCGGCTCGCCTTCTTCGCCCTTCCAGCCCTCCAGAATTTCAGTTTTCAGCTCAAAGGCCATCGGCTTAAACAGTTCCGACTCTTTGGCTTTGGTGTGTTCAATAATGCGATGTTTCCCGCGCTGCTCCACTTTGATTTCAAAATCCAGACTAGCCCGCAAAACAGAACTTCCCCGCGCTCTGCCTTCTGTGTGGCCCGTGTGGTGTACCACCATGATTACCAGTTCCGGTATTGCCGCTCTGATTTCATCAATGGCCTGCACATAAGCGGTCATATCCCGCGTAGAATTTTCATCGCCCTGGTAAGTCCTTTGCAAGGTATCCAGTATCAACAGGCGCAAGTCTGGAACTTCTCTCAGTGAATCAATGAACGACTCTGTGTCATCGGGAAGCAAGCAAACGCTGTCCGATAGTTTGAAATTTTCAGCTATTTGATCGTGATTTGAGTGTCGTTGTGCCCAGGCAGTAATCCGCCGTTTAATTCCGGCCTTGCCTTCACCAGCGACATAGACCACCTTCCCCGCTTTGACTTTGTGACCATGCCACGGTTGGCCAGTCGCAATACATAAGCCCAGGTCAATGGCTGCAAATGATTTACCGCTACCTGATGCGCCATACATGCCCACAAAGCTATCCCGCTCGATTGCTCCACGTATTAACCACCTAATCGGTTTAGCCGTGAATAAACCCATGCCTGACGAGAAGGTAAATTTCTTTTTCCCAGTGTAGCTTCCGCCTTCCGGTATTTGCTTCGGCAGCACATCTTCATAAGCTTCGGCGGGAATATCCTCATATTCTGGTGGCTCGTTTGCCTCTCCCTGTCCTGGTCTAATTGGCACTGCTCCGCCAAGTTCAGCGATAGCCTGAATAGGCTTTTTATCTTTGTTTTTCAATGATTTCATGTTAAAATATTTCCTGAATTGTGGAATTCAAAAAGCGCTCCCGGTGGTCAAAAACTGGGGGCGTTTTTCATTTTGGGCATTGCTCGATATGCCAGTCATTGAAATCGCGCTTTCCATCACCTAGCGGTAAAATCAATGTTCCACCAATGGCTTCAGCCGCTTTCGTGGCGTAGTAAATTCCGGGATTTTCTCTCTCTTGGCTATCAGCCCGAAAGGTCACACCCGCATCGTTATCCGCTGCAAAAACAATCTGTGCCTCTGGGTATTTGGCTCGTAACATCTGCCCCGTCCCCATCAACCCGCTTGTGCTGAAGGCAATCACTACGGGCGCTCTGGTTCTCATGTGAACAGATACACCGGAGCTGTAGCTTTCTGAGATATACAGATTTCCATCGCCAGTGCCCGCGTTGCCACCAATCCACAAGTGACAATTGCTTATACTTCCCCTGGCAAACTTCCTGCCGGTATTGCTGATAGTGGTGAATGCCTTGATTGCGCCGGTTGTGTTGCAGTGTGCGGGGATTAACAGCGTGTTAGCTGAGAGGTAGTGTTCCGGCTCGCTTGTGGTCTTTTCGCGGATCACATGACGCTTTTTGGTCTGCTTTATACCGATTGGGACAATGAGCTTTGTGGCAATGTAACCATGATTCGGGTCAACTCGCCCAGATTCCTGCCACGCTCTCAACATCAACGGCATATCATTGCGTGACGGTTTAGCTGTCGGGCGTGACGTAGCCCGAAGATGATTGCTATCTAAATGCTGCCAGGATTTCCAGATTTCGAAGTCACCTTTGACCCGGTACCGAACCAGCAAGCCCTTTTCGGTAGCAGCTGTCACATACGAAACCCTTCCTCCCCGTGAGCTGTGCCATTTTTCATCGTTAATGATTTCAGCAGGCACAACACCTAAATCTCGCCGCATCTGACTGGCTAGTGATTGTGGAACTGGGATCACAACGCGGCCTTCCCATCGTCCAACCAACGCTCAACAACATCAGAACGCCAGCGTAATCTTGAGCCAATCCGGATTGGCTCTGGCAGTTTCCCAGCTTTCAGAAGCCTGTATATTTGTACGCGATGAAAATTTAGCTTTTTTGCTAAATCACTGACTGATAAATACTCAAAACTATTCATTTCATTAACCTGTAGCTGCATGGAATAGCAGACTGTAACCCCCTGAAACAGTGGGTCGGTGGCTCGTTTTCCCATGAGTTAATATGCCGCCATAACTTTCTGGAGCCAGCGTTTAAGAAACCCCAAACGCTGGTTAGTCACCTTAGTTTTAAGCCATTAAATATTTCGGTTTTCCAATTCCCCCTTCCGGATTGCGCCTGATAACGCCCTCAGATTCAGCGCGCTTAAACCAGTCCATAGCCAGTACGTTTATTAATGTAGGCGTGAGAGTTTCGCTGTTCGTCCGATTGCATAGCCGCTTAGAGATAAATTCTCGCGCTGGTCTAACAGTGGGTTTCAACTCTGCTCTTTTGAGCTTTTGCACCCATTGCGGGTACAGGTCATCAGCAAACTGTTTGAAAGTGTCCGGCACCGTGTGCACTCGGTCTGTAGACGCTTTTTCAGAACTGTCCTGAACACTCTGGCCACGCTGCAATATGCGGTCAATCTGCATCTTGTCTGCGCTCTGATTCATTGCCGGATCAGAGGGGGCATTGATACCTGTTTTCGATAATTCAGCATTCCATGTGGATACAGCGTTTCTACCCAGTTCATTCGTGTCTATAAATCCGGTGGCCTGAGTTTTTGCAGGTTGTTCACTGGGTAGTGTCTCAGTGCTAACAGCATTCGTTTTGTCAGATAACAAGGGGGGAGAATTGTTAGCTAACAGGTTGCCTGCCTCATGTACCGATAAACCACTATCCAATAGAACCACCAGGCGATTAGCAATCAAACGGCTATCAGTCTGGTTTACACTCACCATGTCGCCGGTGAGTCTGAACATGAGCGACAGCACATCAAACGCCAATACAAACACCAACCATTTCAGGTGTCGTGCTTCTTCTATCGTGGTTCCCAGTATCCATGCGACCATTGCATCATCTGCACCAGCGCCGGACGCTGTTTTAATATTGCCAGACTGCAATAGTTCCGCTCGTTGTGACTCAAGGTCGGCAATGAGTTGCTTTGTGCCGGTATAGCTTTGGTTGCCGGTGTGATAGCTCAATCCTGAAAGCTGCTGCCTAAGCGCCTGTATTCGCTCCTGAGCTGGATTAATACACTTGGTGATGTAGTTTGCCGGACAGCGGGATAATGCCGCCTGTGCGTCCCTGAGTTCATTCCCGAGCTGCTGAGACTGGGCTGATTCTGTTGATGCTCGATTACTATCAGCAAAACCAGACAAGCTATTTAACTTCTCACGCGCCGCCTCAAGTTGGGCATCAATAGCTCTGATTGGAGCTGATGCCTCGGCTTCCTGTGCGGCCTTACCTGCCGACTCCATGCCGCCGTGAAAGCTACCGGCAAAATAAACAATGGTGTAAGCCCCTGACAGGGTTAGCACACCCACCAGCAGAGCAGGGTACAGCCCTTTTTCATAGGCAGTGACGACCGCACTCACAATAGTGGCCTTTGCCATCGCCAGCCCGACAAAGCCACCGATAAACACCCACGTCAGCAAGCCTTCGCCATTGGATGCAGCCCAATAGACCGCCATGCTTCCCGCCAATAGTTCAAGGGTCAGCGCGGCCCAGC
>JBMZDK010000134.1:0-10839 GCA_049614265.1 Thiolinea sp. | reverse complement strand
TTACAGCGAATGATGATGTGGACAAGGCATTACAAAAGCATTTTAAAGTGATTGCGCCGCCAGCGATTTTATTCTTTGGCCGTGATGGGCAGGAGATTGAAAATTTACGTCTGGTGGGATTTATGGGGCCGCAGGCATTTGCCAGCCATGTGGGAAAGGTAGAGTAGAGAGGGTATTTGCAATATTTGCCTCTCTCAAGAGCTGGTAATGCTACTCCATTATTGTCCATTCACCCGATTTTCCGCCAGCTTTGTGTATAAGCCGGGTATTGCTCATCACCATGCCGCGGTCTACCGCTTTGCACATATCATAGATAGTTAAAAGGCTGACCTGAACGGCAGTCAGGGCTTCCATTTCCACACCAGTTTGGCCTTTCGTTTCCACTGTTACCCGGCAGTTGACCCGTGGTGTTTCCGAGGAATCAGGTTCCAGTTGAATGTCCACTTTAGTCAAAGCCAACGGATGGCACAGTGGAATAAAGTCGGCGGTTTTCTTTGCCGCCATAATACCAGCAATACGTGCAATGCCCAGCACATCTCCTTTCTTATGGTTACCCGCCACAATTTTATCCAGTGTGGCTGGTAACATTTCAATATGGCCTTCTGCAATAGCACGGCGGTGCGTAATGTCTTTAGCGCCAACATCAACCATATGGGCTTCGCCCTGAGCATTAAAGTGGGTGAGTTCGTTCATAGTGTATCGGGGGGCTGTTGAAAAGAAATTGGTCGGTTAACTTTTGGGTGCAGAAATACCCTGACGGAAGCTTCAAAACCACCCTTCGCTCTCAAATTTATGTTGCGAAGGATGGTTGGCTTTGGGTAGTTTAAATTATCCGCCGGCTTTTTCTTTGGTTCGATCCAACACCAGGTTCATGCCTTTGAGGATATTGAGTGCTTCGTATAGTTGATAATCATCTTTGGCTAAAGATTTGTCCTTAGCTTCACCTTTTTTAACATCATCAGCTGATTGAGTGACTTGCTCTTTACCATCTTCTTCTGTTGGATTGCTGAGGTGCTTGTCAAAGTCCTTTTCGGACAGCGGGGAGAAGCTATCTTCCTCTTCTTTACCGTCATCAGCCAGTTTTAATGGCTTGATCTCGATATCCGGCTGAATACCCTGCGCCTGGATTGAGCGGCCTTTCGGTGTAAAGTAGCGTGCAGTGGTGAGCTTGAGTGCTGTCTTTTCATCCAGAGGCAGAACGGTTTGCACTGAGCCTTTACCAAAAGTCTTCTGTCCCAGAATTAATGCTCGTTTGTGGTCCTGCAGAGCACCGGCGACAATCTCTGAAGCTGATGCTGAGCCTTGATTAACCAATACAACGATTGGCGCGCCATCAACTTCATCGCCGGAACGTGCGTTGTATTCCATAATGGCGTCATCAACACGGCCTTCGGTATAAACGATCTTACCATCTTCAAGGAATGCATCAGATACACCCACTGCAGCATTCAGTACACCACCGGGATTATTACGCAGGTCAAGAACAATACCTTTCAGATCGCCGTTGCTTTCGGTCTTGAGTTTGTCAATTGCATCCAGCATGGTTTCAGTTGTCCGGGACTGGAAACTGGAAATACGCAGGTATCCATAGCCTTCTTCCAGCATGCGGCTTTTAACACTTTTGACCTTGATAATGGCACGGGTAATAGTAATTGTGAGTGGCTTGTCTTCACCATCACGCACTACCAGTAATTTGATGTCCGTGCCTGGCTTACCGCGCATAACTTTGACAGCATCATTCAGTGTCATGCCTTTAACGGGCTTGTCGTCGAGACGAATTACCAGGTCGCCGGCTTCCAGGCCTGCTTTTTGCGCCGGAGTATCATCAATGGGGGAAATGACTTTAACAAAGCCATCTTCCATTCCGACTTCAATCCCCAATCCTCCAAACTCACCACTGGTGCCCACCTGTAGTTCTTTGAAAGCTTCTTCATCAAGATAATCGGAATGCGGATCAAGGCCGGTTAACATGCCACGAATGGCATTGTTCATCATTTCCTTGCTGTCCGGAGACTCGACGTAATCCTGTTTGACCCGGGCATAAACCTCAGTAAACTTTTGCAACTGTTCCAGCGGCAGCGTTTGGTCATCCACGCTTTGTTTAAAGGCAAATACGTTCAGGCTGACACTGGTTGTAACGCCAATGAGTGCGCCAGCCATAATGCCTGCAATGAGGCGTTGATTTGAATGCATGTGATTTTTCTCCAGGCACCGTTGCCAAGTTTAATTAATATATGCGCCTAACCCTGAGAATCAAGAGTCGCTACTTTATCTGGTGGTACACGTGTAGCAAAGTGTATCATTTTACCGCAACCAGCGTGCAGGATTTTGAGGAACCGTTTTGCGCCGGATTTCAAAGTACAGAGCATTGCGACTCTGACCGCTGGAATTTCCAACAGCGGCAATGGTTTCATTGGCTTTGACCCGTTGGCCCACACGTTTAAAAACAGCGCGGTTGTAACCATACAGACTCATATAGTTGCGGTCATGTTCAATAATAATCAAATGACCATAGCCATTCATCCAACCGGCGAAGACAACTCTTCCCGGTGCAACGGCTCTGACTTTAGCACCACCGGGAGCTGCGATAACAACGCCTCGCCAACGTTGTTTTTCATTGCGACGTGAATTATATCGATGAATGACGCGGCCACTGACAGGCCATGACAGTTTACCTCTAAGCTTGGAAAAAGGTTTGTTTGGCGTGCGGGAGGTGGTGACCTTGCGACCGGCGGGTTGTTGTTTTTTCTGTTGCGCCCGGTTGTTTGTGGTTCTTGCCGCCTGTTTTTGCTGCTGGCGTTGCTTGGCGGCATTACGCTGCTGCTTTTGCTGTGCTTTGCGTTTTGCCTCTTTTCTGGCTGCTGCCTGAGCGCGTTTTTTTGCAGCGCGGCGGGCGATACGGTCAATCTCTTTTTGTAGTGCTTTTTCCTGGCTAACCAGTTTACGCATGCGTTTTTGCTTGCTGTTGAGATCAGATCTGACTTTTTTAAGTGCGCTTTCACGGGAGGCCAGCTTAATTTCAACCTGTTGTTTTTGTCGTGACAATTCTTCTTCCAGGCCTTTAAGCTGGCTGCGTTCTTTTTTTGCAGCACTGCTAACAGCTTCCAGTTTGCTGCTTATTTGACTAATTTCCGTGATTTTTTTTGTGCGGTATTGGTTCAGATAATTGAAATACTGCACATTGCGGCTAATCTCTGACGGGTTATCCTGCAGGAGGAGGAGGCGCAGGTGTGACTGCTCTCCGGCAGTATGCATCGCTTGTAATTGTTGTGCCAATGCCCCATGCTGTGTTTTCAGGTCTGTATTTAATTCTGTGCGCTGAGCTTCAGCATCTATCAGGCGGGTTTGGGTTGCTTTGATCTTTTGTTCGGTATCGTGTTTTTTACCGCTAAGCGTTCCAAGCTCTTTTTCCAGCTTTGTGACCTGTGAGCTAATTGAGCTGGATTCTTCTTTTTTTCTGCCAATTTGCTTGTTGAGCTGTTTAATTTCTTTGCGGACTTTGCGCTGATCACTTTTAGTATTGGCCTGAACCGTCTCAGCAAGACCAGAATAAAAAACAACAAATACCAGCGTGGCCAGCAGACCCGGGGACATTAATTTAGTTAACAGGCGCTTCATGCTGTTCCCTTTGTGCAGGTGGTTATCCATAGATAAAGAAGTTTTGCAGAATTGTAATATTTATACGAACTTGTGCTGTGTAATGACAGTATTGGAAAAAACATATATTATAGTATATGGGTATACTAATATAGCAATTCACCACAGTAATCCGACCCTAATGATATAGCAAGGCGGATGTTTGACAAGGTATTACATGCAAACTGAAACAAATGAAAGCAAGCTGGATGGGGATCTTGCCCTGACTGCCGCTATGCTGGCCAGGGATGAAGATATTGATCGTGCTTCGCGTTCACTCAAAGCTATTTCACACCCCCTGCGGCTGAAGATTTTATGTGTTCTGGGGAATAAAGAGGTTAACGTGCAGGATATTGTTGATCATGTGGGTACTTCTCAAAGCAATATTTCCCAACACCTCGCTATCTTACGCGATAAAGGTATTCTGACCTCGCGGAAAGACGCTAATCGTGTTTACTATCGGGTAGGTGATTACCGGACATTACGCCTGATCAGTATGATGCAGGAAATCTTTTGTCCGTCGCATTAATCCCGTTAGTTTTGTGTGTCGTAAACACGAAGTGAAATCGGTTTCTGCTATCTACTGTGTTTAAATCGATTTATATCGCGACAAAGGCTTTACGCCTGAACGTCATCTGTATATCTTTAGCTCCGGTTTCTGGAGAACATCATTGTGAATGAATACATGGAATTCGCCCAACGCCATCCAATACTGGTAATGGGCTTTATTGCTGTACTGGGTATGATTATCTGGACAGAATTTTCGCGGTTAACCCGCAAATACAAACAGCTGGATGTGAATCAGGCTGTGCTGCTGATGAACCGTGACAATACGCTGGTGCTGGATGTGCGTGAAGACAAAGAGCTGAACGATGGAAAGATCCGTGATGCCCGCCATATTGCACTGAAAGATCTGAATAAGCGTATCGCAGAGTTGGATAAGAATAAGGATGATCCGTTGCTGGTTTATTGCCGTAGCGGTAATCGTTCCGGTATGGCCTGTAATATGTTGACTAAGGCGGGCTTTAATAATGTAAACAATCTCGGTGGTGGTTTTGTTGCCTGGGAAGGGGCTAACTTACCGATTAGTAAACGCTGATGAGTGAGATTGAGTCGGATACTGTTGATTCAGTATCACCCGTAAGGATGTACAGCACCCGTTTCTGTCCCTATTGTATTCGTGCACGCATGCTGTTGAGCAGAAAGGGAGTGGAGTTTGAAGATATTGCTGTCAATAATGCAGCAATGTGGGATGAAATGCAGGCATTAAGTGGCCGTAACACAGTGCCGCAAATTTTTATCGGTGATCACCATATCGGTGGTTATGATGATCTTGCCGCAGCAAATCATTCCGGTGAGCTTGATACTATATTATCAACGTTGTCTTAGGTTCTTATTGATATGCACATAGTCTGTCCCCATTGTCATAAGACGAATCGTGTACCGGAAGCAAAGTTAGCGGGCGATCCGCAGTGCGGGGCTTGTCGTCAGTCGTTGTTTAGTGGTATGCCCGCTGAATTCAATCTGGCGCAATTGCAGCAACACGTAAAGAAAAGTGAAATACCGGTTGTTGTGGACTTTTGGGCGCCCTGGTGTGGCCCCTGTTTACAGATGGCTCCGGCGTTTGCACAGGCGGCTTCTGACCTTGAGCCGAATATCAGACTGGCGAAAGTCGATACTGAGGCTGATCAACAGGCAGGAATGGTCTATGGTATACGTAGTATTCCGACCATGATTCTGTTTGCAGGTGGTCAGGAAGTCACTCGTGTATCCGGTGCGATGACAGCTGAACAGATCAAACACTGGGTACAGCAGAATATATAGTAAGTTGTCCGGATTCAGGCAGCTTAAATGATCAGATAAATTTTTTATTGACCTTTACCAGGAGCAGGGCGCTTTACCATGGCAGAAGAAAATCAACCACAGGCGGCAGCAGCAGGAGCTGAGGCACAGGAATCACAATTCGTCATTCAGCGTATTTATCTGAAAGATGTTTCATTTGAAGCGCCAAATTCTCCCGCTGTTTTTACCGAGGAGTGGAAGCCTGATACAGACCTTGACCTCAATACAGCCGTTAATGTGCTTCAGGGTAATAACTTTGAAGTTGAGCTGGCGTTGACAATTACAGTGAAAAGCCAGGATAAAGTCGCTTTTCTGGTGGAAGTGAAACAGGCTGGTGTTTTCATGATCCAGGGTTATGGCCAGGATCAGCTGAATCACCTGTTGGCGGCATATTGTCCCAACACACTGTTCCCTTATGCCCGTGAAGTAATTTCCGGCATGGTATCAAAGGGCAGCTTCCCGGAAATGCACTTGTCACCAATCAACTTTGACGCTCTGTATGCCAAGCGTTTACAGGAACAGGCTGCAGCTCAGGCTGCTGAAGGTGATAATGGCCAACAGGCTTGATTTGATTAAATGGCAGTGACAATCGACTCTGTCTCAGTGTACGGTGCCGGTTCCTGGGGAACCGCACTGGCTCTGCAACTGGCCCGCAACGGTCTACAGGTCTCGCTCTGGGACATAAATAAAGAACGTGCCGCTCAGCTGGAGCAGCGTCGTGAAAATACCGGTTATCTACCAGGTATTACTTTCCCTGATAACTTGCATTGCAGTGGTGATCTTTCCGTCGTTGCTGCTCACTCCTCTGATCATCTGATTGTTGTTCCCAGTCATGGTTTTCGCGACTTGTTGCTTGGGCTGCAGCCATTATTAAATGTTAATGATCGTTTATGCTGGGCAACAAAAGGATTGGAGCTGGAGACCGGCAAGCTACTACATGAAGTAGCTGAAAGTGTTTTTCCTGAACATCCTTATGGCATAGTTTCGGGGCCAACTTTTGCTACCGAAGTCGCCAGGGGTATGCCAACAGCGATGACAGTAGCCACCTCGGATTCGCAATTCACGCAGGAAATAGCGCGGGCTTTCCATGGCGGAAACTATCGTGTGTATACCAGTGATGATGTTGTTGGCGTTGAACTGGGCGGGGCGATAAAAAATGTATTGGCTATTGCCGCTGGAATATCTGATGGTTTGGGATTTGGTGCGAACGCCCGCGCTGCGATTATTACCCGTGGTTTAGCAGAGATTATGCGTCTTGGCGAATGCCTTAATGCTCAGCCAACAACTCTTATGGGGCTGGCTGGAGTCGGGGATCTGGTTTTAACCTGTACTGATGATCAGTCCCGAAACCGCCGCCTGGGTTTAGCGCTTGGTGCGGGCCAAACAATGACTGAAGCAATTGCCGGAATAGGGCAGGCTGTTGAAGGTGTTAAATCTGCTCAGGCTGTGGGCAAATTAGCTGAGCGTATTGGTGTTGAAATGCCTATTTGCCAAACGGTATACCGTATTTTATATCAGGGTTTATTGCCGAGAGAGGCAGTGGAAGAATTGATTTCACGCACACAAAAATCTGAGTTTCAACCATGAATGCATCTAATGCGCCTGTTAACGAAGCCGGTGTCGCAACCAGGAGTAAGACAAAATCATTAAGTCTTGGTTTTATTATGGATCCAATTGAGTCCATTAATACGAAAAAAGACAGCACTTTCGCCATGATGCTGGAAGCGCAGCGACGTGGCTGGCGGGTATTTTATCTGCAACAACAGGATTTATTTGCTGATGATGGTGTTGTTTCAGCCCGCATGCAGCAGCTTCGGCTGATGGATAATCCGGAGCACTGGTTTGAAACCGGGGAAGAATGCGTGCAGCCTTTGCACGAGCTTGATGCGGTATTGATGCGGAAAGATCCTCCATTCGACATGGAGTATATTTATAGTACCTATTTACTGGAACTGGCGGAAAAGCAGGGTTTGTTGGTGGTGAATAAACCAGCCAGTGTTCGGGCGGCAAATGAGAAATTGTTCACCGCATGGTTCCCCCAATTCAGTCCGGAAACACGTGTGACCCGTGATATGAACAGGATCAGAGAATTTCTTGCTCAGCATCAGCATATTGTGGTGAAACCACTGGATGGCATGGGTGGGAAAATGATCTTTCAGGTGCATGCTGATGACCCGAATACGGGTGTTATTCTCGAAACAATTACTGATTATGGTAAGCACACTGTAATGGCGCAGCGTTTTCTGCCAGAATTTAAGCATGGCGACAAACGGATTTTGCTCATTGATGGAATACCTTTTCCGCAGGGATTAGCGCGAATTCCGGCACAGGGCGAAAGCCGGGGGAATCTGGCAGCAGGAGCCAGTGCTGAAGGCCGCGACCTGACTGAGCGTGAGCGGGAAATCTGTGCTGAGATCGGGCCGGTGTTAAAGCGCATGGGCTTGATGTTTGTCGGGCTTGATGTCATCGGTGACTATGTGACTGAAATCAATGTAACCAGCCCTACTTGTATCCGGGAGCTGGATTCGCTTTATGATGCCAATATTGCCGGTTTATTGATGGATGCTATCGTTACAAATTTAGCAGCCTGAGATCTGTCTTGCTGCGAGGCTTGTGATGGTTCAGCGCTAAAAATATTTCTTCGCCAGAAAGCCTGTGCTCAGTGCTAAGGTTATATATTGATATGATCATACCAGAGCTGTTGTTGTCATTATGTTTCATTTCCAAAGTCTGTTGAAAAAACTCAAAGGCAGTCCTGTGGTTCGTGAGAATCGCGGTATTCTATTGATATTTCTGCTGTTTTCACTGGTTTTTGCGGCGTACATGATATTGGTTGAAGGAATGAGTATCGTAGATGCCTATTATTTCCTGGTGACGACGGCAACTACCGTGGGATATGGTGATTTTTCCCCGCAAACTTCCCTTGGTAAATTTCTTGGTACCGTCTACATGGTGGTGGGAATAGCATTGCTGGGAATTTTTCTGGGCAAAGTTACTGAAATGATGGTGCGGCTGAGTTCGCGGCGTAAAAGAGGCTTAATTACAATGAAGGGTAAGGTTGATCTGATTATTGCCGGTTATCCCGGTGAGGAAAAAGTCAAAAATATTGTTGCTGAACTCCGTAATGACCCACGCTATAAATCTGCACAAATTGTGTGTGTGAATAACCGGATTGATGAAAAGCCCCGCTGGATGACTTTGCTGGATGTGGAATTCGTAAAGGGTGTGGTTTCTGATAGTCGTACTCTGGATATGGCAGGGGTTCATCTCGCTGAAACGGCACTGATTCTGGCGAATGACCCGGCCACGGTTGAATCTGATGATCACACAACATCGATTTGCGCTGTGATTGAACGGGTGAATCCGAAGGTGCGTACGATTATTGAAAAGGTTCGCCAGGATGAGATGATTTTTGATGTGGTGAATGCGGATACCATTGTGGCGGTTGCTTCATCCAGCGTGCTGGCTCAGGAAGTACTCGACCCGGGTGCAATTGAACTGCAAAATGCTATTTTTTCCACACACACACGTGGTACGCAGTTCAACCATGCTTACAGCGGCGAAGGCCGGCCATGGTCAGAGTTAGCAATTGCTATCCTGGCAAAAGATGCAATCCCCGAGGGTTTTAAAAACCCAGGAGAGAAGCATTTTAATTTGTTGCCATTACAAAGCGATATCATTAAACCCGGTGCGTTGATCAAATACCGTGGTGTTAAGCCTTTCAATGAGCTGTCGGTTTAAATGTTGACAGTCATCAGCTATTTCCTGGGCCGTTGTCTACTTTTGCGGTAACTCACGAAGATTTTTCTTCACCGTAATGTTCGGTGTTTGTAAGAGAACCTTGACCAGCTCGGCCTGTCGCGAGACATTTAATTTCTGGAATATGTGTTTGATTTGAGTGCGCACCGTGTATTCCGTAATCTTATTCTTATTAGCATATTCAGAAACGGTGTAACCATTACTGATTGCAATCGCAACACCCGCTTCAGCACGGGTTAGTCCATAAAACTCAGAAATCATATCCTGAGAGTATTGCTGCGAATGGTTAGGGTCAGCAAAGAAGATGGCTATATGATGGGAAGGCGCATTATTGGTTTGGCTTTCTGTGCCTGAGTGGTTCTTTTGCTCCTGAATATCATTGAGGCTATAGCTAATTGGCGTGATAAGCATTGGCAATGGTGCAGAGCCACCATCGGCTTTTAGGGCTATTGCGGTAACATTATCTGATGTATCTGTTGCGGGTTCAGGTAATGTGCTGTCTATGCTTCTGATTAGCTCCTGTAGCCGGGCATCATTGTTTGAAGGTATTGCTTTGAGCGTGTCGTTATTAATGGTTAGCACCGGATTTTCAGCGAGTATTCTTCTTGCCGGTTCGTTGATAAACGAGATTTTGGCATCAGGCCTGATAATAATGAGTCCCATCAGTAAGCGGTTAATGCAAGTTTGCAGCTGTTTTACTGAGGTGCGCAAATCGACAAATTCATGGTGGATACGGAATGCTCGTTCTAAGTGGGGTGTGAGACTTGTCAGATAGTCCATATCTTCTTTTGTCCAGGGGTGTGACTGAGCGCCGCGTTGTACCGCGATGACAAGTACTTTTTCATCATCCTGGAAAATGTAGCTGCCTCCAACATACCATCGGTCATATTTACGCATATAATTTTCAAGGTATTCAGAAGGGCATTGTGCTTCGTATTCTTCGCGGCTCAGGCCAAGCAGGCTGTCTGCTATACCAACACCGACCTGACCGACATCGTTTGTCAGCTTCCACATCGGGTCAAGGTGATGATAGTAATTCTCATATTCCATGACCATTTGAGCGCACTCTTCAGGAGACTGCTCAGTATGTACGTAGCCAATGTTGGATTCAGGGTTTTCAAAATTGCGATAGATCAGTGTTGCGGAGTCAGCGCTAATATCTTCTGCAATCATTCCCAGAACTGCCTGCCAGTGTTCCGGTCTGGATGAGGCTTCATAGATTTCGCCAATAAGGTCGTTGCTTGCGATTGGTACTGACAAAATGAAGTGTCCTCCGGGTGTGTGATGAGACGGCTTCCCTGCTAGCATTTTAATAAATTTAGCTTAAAAAACAGTCAGGTATAACTCGGTGCCATTAATTCGGTTAACAAATGTGCAGCCGGTTGGGAGTATTAACCTGAGATTTCCTCAGGTCAAGTTCATTGTCATTAAATATGTGTTTTTTCACACTGACTGCCGGTATAGCAGTCAGTATTGAGTATTGGAGGGGGATAGCCTCAAACTTCATTGGCAGTGATGTAGCCGCTGTATGCGGCTATTTTGAAAATGCATGCGTCAGTGTGCAAGTTTGCTGATTTTGGATAAAAAGCTGTAATACAGTGC
>JBMZDK010000133.1:0-10846 GCA_049614265.1 Thiolinea sp. | reverse complement strand
AGATTAATGGTTTGGTTTGACATGCGTTTGCTCCCCGGATGTTGAAAGTGCCTCATGGGCGTTGGTGGCGCTACGTTAGCGAACATAATTGTATTGATCAATGCCATTATGCCGACGTTCTTTCAATTGACTTACCCTCCTTTATCGGGGACTGTAGTCAGATCGAATCATGCCCTACAGAAAAAAGTGGAGCAATCATGACAAAACCAACCCACTCACGCCTCACCGGGCTACGTGCATTATCCCCACAGCAACGTTTACAGACTGTTGCATAGGCTCCGATACTGACATTACCGCGCTAAGGGGCGATGTTCTAAATGACCAGCTGGCCGATGGCATGATTGAAAATATGATTGGCCACTTCGAATTGCCCCTCGGGGTAGCGACTAACAAGCCTGTGCTTTGGTGCTGGTCGATCCTTATCGTGCGGCCACCCATAACAAGGGCATTATGAACGGGATTGATCCGGTGGTGGTGGCTACGGGCAATGACTGGCGGGCGATCGAAGCGGGTGCTCATGCCTTTGCGGCACTTATGGCGATATCGCACAAGTAGCTCATGCGCTGGTGCAGGGTGTAGAGATCACGGTTACCCACGCTCAATCGCTTTTGAAAAAACGCTGACCAATCATACCAAATTCTACATTCATGCAGTTTGAGTTCACGATTGCTTGGTTTGCTCTCAGTGTCAGTTATCCCTTGCTGTCTGAGCTACCTTAACGCTTACGCATAATCCGCCACAGTCCGCTCCAGGTCGAAATATTGTGTGCAACCAGTACTGTCAGTACGCCACCGCCACCCATCAGAACAATCGGCAGTGTCGCTAGAGGCAGGCCAACCGATAGTCTGGTGGTGTGTTTAGAAACCTGCTCATAATTATCAGCAATTTCAAACAGCTTATTCAAGAGCGCAAGGTTGGCATTTACCAACACAATCTGAGCGGTGTCTACCGCAATGGTGCTGGAGCCTCGAATCGACATAGAAACATCTGCCTGCTTCAATGCTGCCGCATCATTAATGCCATCACCAATAAAACAAACTTTGCGGCCTTCAGCCTGCATCTTGGCAATCAGCTGTGCTTTATCGCCGGGTAAGGTTTCTGCATAGTAGTGGTCGATGTTGAGTTTATGTGCCATGTGCTGGGTGGCAGCTTCTGCGTCGCCGGAGATAATAGCGGTTTGCATTCCCCGTTGTTTGATGCGGCTGATAGCGTGCATTGCTTCAGGTCGTACGACCTGATCCAGTGCAATAATGCCACTGACGACTTTGTCAATACCCACCAGAATAGTGACATAGCCTTCGGCACCTAATTCCTGCATTTTCGTGCGAATCATTGGGCTGACGAGATAGCCTTCATCGCTCAAAAAGTTGGTGCTGCCGACCACGACTTCATGTTGGCCTACAATCGCCTGGATACCGCGCGCAACGGTATATTCGGTGTCTTGCAATGGGGCAATATCCAGACTGTCACTTCTGGCCTTGTTCACAATAGCACGGGCGATAGGATGAGTTTGTGTGCTTTCTGCGGAAGCGGCTAGGGAAAGAATTGTTTCGCTGTTGGTGTCGGTGATTGAGATTACCTGTGCTACCTGTAGTTCGCCATCGGTCAGGGTGCCGGTTTTATCAAATACGACAGTGTCAATGCCGTTCAGTAATTCAAGACTACGACCATCTTTAACCAGAATACCTGCGTCTGTCGATTCTTTTAAGCTTTGCAGCAAAGCCAGGGGTGATAACACACGCATGCTATAGCCCGGACAGACGAAATACACTCCCAGTGCCTGACTCAGACCAGAGCTTATGCCCACGATACCCGACAGCGCTAATAGCGGTGGCAGCGATTTTTCCAGCACCATTTCGCCACGCTCCTGGACTGCCGTACGTCGATCCGCTGCGCTGAGAATAAGTGAGGACACTTCTCCGGCGTGGGTTTGGTCGCCTGATTTTTCCAGTTCAATAAATACCCGACCGGATACTACCTGGGTACCAGCATAAACCCGGTCGCCCACTATTTTTTCTGCCGGTACAGCTTCGCCAGTGAGCATGGTCTGGTCAATCAGTGCTTCGCCTTTGATTACTTTACCGTCTACCGGCACCAGTTCTGTGTTATTTACCACCACTACGTCACCCTGTTTAATATGGCGGTAATCCACTTCGACTTCAACACCATCAACCAACAGCCAGACCTTCTTCGGGAGCGTGTTTAAAATACCGCTGAGGCTTTTTCGGGAGCGATCATAGGTCTTTGCCAGTACTCTGCGGCTGACACTAATAGAGGTTAATACCAGACTCGCAGCGAGCAGCTGGTTTAACATAATCAGCGTCGGCATCAGTGCAGTATCCAGCAAATTAGCAATGTGTCGGTGCTGCTTAAATTTTCTTATGCCTTCGCGCATGAGAGGGATGGTCAGCTTGCCGGTAATAAAGGCCGCCGGTAGGGCAAACAGTGGGTTAGCCATTGAGAGCAGGGCACTGGCTGAACCTGCAATGGCGAGGGGCATTGCCCGTGCAAGCTGTGCTTCACCGCTGTCTTCTTCCGGTGTGATGCTATCCTGATTTGCTGAAGCTGCACTTTCTTGCTGAGGGACTAATGAGCCTGTTGCTAAAGGCTTTTTAGGACGTGTTGTTTTGTTGTTATGAGTTGAAAATACGCTAACAGCTGCGCCCAACCCGAACATCGTGAGGGTAGTTAAAACCGGCATCGACCAAACTCTGATACTTTAATAAATATATGTGTGTGAATAATCAGAAATTTTATGCTTTAGTTGGTGGTTTCTGAATATCTGAAAAACTCTTGTCTCACTACTTGGTTGTTATCAATTATATATTCAGAGTTTGCGTGAGAGGTTTGATGTTATGTTAAGAAATGTGAATATTGAGGGCGATAAAATTTCAGGTATCTAATCCATAAACCAGCGGACTGAAGCAGATAAAATATCTGATAACGTTTGTGCATGCGCTTATGTTGGTATGCCGTTTACAAAAAACAACAAAATACTGAAGGCGACGATGAACCTGGCAAATTATCATATTGCCTGACCAAGACGCTGGGAAAGGTACTCCTGAATTCAGTATGCGTGTAAACAAAAAATTTAATTTAGCTCTAATCAGTTTGTTAACTGTTGGTTTCCTTATTTCCGGCATCGCTTCCTACTATTTATTACTTAACAGCGCCCGAAGCGAAATATTGTCCCGTGCTCAGATTTTGCTGGATGCTGCTCTGGCCGCCAGAAATTACACGGTGAAAGAAGTCCGGCCTCTGCTGACGGAGAGGGGGAAGGATGAGTTCCTGCCTCAGACCGTTCCTGCCTACGGCGCTACTCAAATTTTCCGTGATATTAATACTAAACACCCTGAATATTATTACAAGGAAGCTACGCTAAACCCAACCAATCCGCGTGATTTAGCAGTGGAGTGGGAAAAAGAGATTATTGATGAGTTCAGGGCAAGTGAAGAAGATACGACTAAAATCGGTGAGCGCCAGACCCTGACCGGCAGATCGCTGTATATTGCCCGCCCAATCAGGATTAAGAAGGCAAGCTGCCTGGTTTGTCATTCGACACCTGAGGCCGCGCCGAAAACCATGATTGAGCTATATGGCACTAAAAATGGTTTTAACTGGCAGCTCAATGAAGTGGTTGGTGCACAGGTAGTGGTAGTGCCGCTGACTGAAGCGGTCAATAGTGCACAAAAAACAGCTTTCACCTTTATGGGTATTCTGCTGGTTATTTTTGTGCTGATTGTGATCGCTGCTAATTTGATATTACGCCGCAAACCAGGAGCGGCTGAAGCAGAATCGGTTCAAACTGCTTCATGATACAGCAGTTGAACAAGATTCTGCTGACAATAACGCTGATGCTGTGCAGCGTTAATTTACAGGCCACGGAAAAACAAGAGGCTCTGGCAACGTCTGAAGACGTTGAATTAGGTACGCCAGAGAAGCCTGTCATTATTTCCCTGTTGCCGGAGCGTTTAGCTGGTGATGTCGATGCTGATAATTTACCACTACCGGATTTTCTCAGGCCCAAACAGCAACAGCCTGAGTTTAAATTACAACTGAGTGAAAGTTATAAACAGTCTGTGGATGATTTCTGTCTTGGCAGAACGCATATCGCTGTGCTGAGTATGATTACTTATGCTGCTCTGGAAAAGCGTTGCCGTGGCTATGAACTGCTGGCAATTGAAATTCTGGAAGGCAAGTCAGTGTATCACGCCGGTTTGTTTACCCATCGCAAAAACTTTCAGCGCAATAACCGCTATTTGAGTTTTCATACGCTGGAAAACAAAAGTATTGCTTTTGGCAGTCGTTACTCCACTACCGCTTTTCATTATCCACTCAAATTTATGCTGGATATGGATGTGATGTTGCCTGATGAGTTGAATGAAATTTACATTACCGGCAGCCATACAGCATCGATTAACAAGCTGGTGAATGGTGAGGTTGAGCTGGCAGCGGCTTCTTTTCAATCGTGGAAGGCTGCGATTGACAATGGCACGGTGAATCCAATGCTGTATATGCCGCTACTGAAGTCAGGCTCTATCCCGCTGCCCCCTATTGTTATGCGTCGTGATCTGCCCGATAAGCTCAAAGTACAGATTCGACGTATTTTTAAAGATGCGCATACGATAACGGATAATGATGCGATGACTGGCCTGCGTGGCACCACAATCAATCGTTATGATGTTGATACTGTGCAAGAGGAAAGTTATCTGGCTTCTTTATCCGGCTTTGAAGCCCTCGATCTCAGTTTGATTGAACGCATACTGGATAAGGCGATTATCGATGAAACTGAGTAGGTTTTATATGTCGTTGTTGGGTAGCCTGTTCCTTGCCATCTCGGTGAGCAGCGCTGAAATAAGTCTACCTGAAGGCATGACTAGTTACGTTGAACTCGAACAAAAAGAAGCAGTAACAGGTGAAATAACGGCTATTGGGTCAAGCCGGGTTGGGCCAATAATTCATTCGGTGCTGGAGGTTTTTACCGCTGCTTATCCCGATGTTAATTTTCAGGTTGAGCAGGAGGGCTCGGGTGCGGCAATTCAGGCATTACTGAACCGTAAAGCTAATATTGGGCTGATGTCCCGTCGGATTAAAACCGAGGAAGTGAATAAATTCGTTGATCGTCGTGGTTATCCCCCAACCGAATTGCGGGTGGCGTCAGATGCACTGCGCATCATTGTGAACCGACACAATCCGGTGAATCAGCTGTCGATGGCTGAGCTGGAAGCTATTTTTTCCAAAGAACGTCTTTGTGGGGCAGCGTATTCGCTGGATAGCTGGGAGGATTTTGGTTGGGTAGCGGACACCAGTGGCACATTTTCGACAATTACCCGCCATATCAGTGCAGAAGGAACCGGGCCGCGTGATCTGATTCAGAAAATCGTGCTGTGTGATGGTGAATTTAAAGACTGGAGCATTGAGTCTGCAACGACTGATCTGGAAGTTGTGAGGGATGTTGCGCTTTCCCATAATGCGATTGGTTTTGCTGCACTTGGGTTTCAGGAGTTTGGTATTAAGGATCTCTTTGTTTCCAGAGAACGTTTGCACCCCGGTTATAAGCCAACAACGGAAAATATTATTAACCGCCGCTACCCGCTAAGTCGCTATCTATACGTCTATATCGACAAACCACCGACTTCAGATATGCCGCTGCTATTCAGAGAATTTTTTAAATTTCTGTTTTCAAAGCAGGGGCAGGAAATTGTCGTGAGTCACAATGCGATTCCGCTTTCACACCGGCTCATCAGAGATGAGCTGATTAAACTGATCCAACGATAGAAAAAGCACTATGGCACAGGAAAACACCGGTTTCTCTCTGGGTATTCGATCTAAGTACATTATTGTCTTTTTGATCTGTGCGTTAATCAGTATTGTCACTATTGCCTTTAATAGCTGGAGCCATGCTAATAAGTCGCTGACCGAAGCTAATTTGCAGCATCTGGTTAGTCTCCGCACCGAAAGAATCCGAAATATCCAGAGTTTCTTTAAACAACATAAAGCCAACCTGCAGGTGTTGTCCACCAGCCAAACCATTGTTTCGGCGGTGAATGATTTTAAAGTGGGTTACGACCTGATTGCTTTATATAACAAGAGTGCTAACGCTGAGCAAAAAGAAAAACTCATCCGTTATTACCGTAATGTGTTTTATAAGCGGATGAAGAATAACGTCAGCAATTTGCGTAAGTTTGAAGACTTCACTGCTTTCGGGAAACCGGCATCCTACCTGCAGTTTCATTACATTGCGGATAACCCGAATGCTATTGGTGAGAAGGACTTACTGATCCGGCGTGATGATGGTAGCTATTACAGTGAGGTACATGAAAAATATCATGATCAGCTGCGGGTTATTGCTAAGGAGTATGGCTTTAATGATTTTATGCTGATTGATAAGAATGATGGCGCAGTTGTTTATAGTGTCAGTAAAAATACCGATTTTGGCACCAATATCCTCACCGGGCCTTATGCTAATAGTACTCTCAGCAGGGTGGTGCAGGACGTTATCAAAGATCCGATTCCGAATAAGATTTATGTACAGGATTTTGAGAGTTATGAACCGGCATTCGGTGCGCCGCAGATTATTCTGGCTATGCCTATTTTTAGCAGCAAAGAATTCACCGGCATCATGGCTGCGCAGATACCGGCATCTGCCATTAATACGATAATGACGCATAACGAAAGCTGGAAAGAGGATGGTCTGGGGGAGTCAGGTGAGGTTTACCTGTTGGGCAGTGACTCGTTGATGCGTTCGAACTCACGCTTTCTGATTGAGGATAAACCGTCTTATCTGAGTAGTCTGAAGAAAAATGGTGAAGATCCTGAGGCTTTAACCCGCATTGATTTATTAAATACCTCCGTATTGCAACAAACAGTAAAGACCCGTGCGGCGGTTGAAGTGCTGAACGGTAAAACCGGGGAACAAACCATCAATAGTTATTATGGTTCCAGCGTGTTGAGTGTCTACTCACCGCTAAGCATTCCCGGTTTGAAATGGAGTGTGCTGGCGGAAAAGAATATGGGCGAGGTGACCCGTTCCACCCGTGACTTGCAGCTCACCATTATGATCTCGGCGGTATCGCTGGTGATTCTCATCGGTGCATTTGCCATGGTGTATTCGACCATGTTCATGCGGCCAATTCTGGCAATGCTGGACTCCGCCAAAAACTATCTTAGAGATGGCACGATTACAAAGCTTAATATTCATAAGTCAGATGAAATAGGGCAGTTGGCTGATGATTTTGACCGGCTGATGGATAGATTAGAGGAGCAGGAAACATCACTGACGCAGGAAAAAGAAAATACCCGTAATACACTGCTTAACTTCTTGCCGGAGAGTGTCGCTGCCCAGATTGAAGGTGGGCAGAAAAAAATGTCAAAGCTGCATGATAATGTTGCGGTGACATATATCTCCCTGCGCGGTATTAACAGCATGATGGCGGAGCATACAGCTTCAGAAGTTGTAGATAGCATTGCCTCGCTATATGGGCTTATTGATCAGCTGACTGAGCGCCATGAGCTGGAGAAATTTAATATATTTGCTGATAACTATATTCTGACCTGTGGTTTGTATAAACCACGTCTGGATTATTCGCGGCGTTGTGTGAGTTTTTGTGTTGAGCTGCTGGATTTGATTGAGCGGTTTAATCAGGAACATGATATCAATATTACGCCCCGCATAGGCGTAGATTGCGGCACTGTTATTTCAGGGCTGATCAGTGGTCAAAGTTATGCCTACAGTTTGTGGGGTGAGCCGGTCAATGTGGCGAATCGCATTTGTTATGAGGCACCGCTGAATGCAATGCTGGTGACACAGGCTGTATATGAGCAGCTTGAAGAAAGTGCGGACTTTAAGTCGCGGGCATCTCTGGAAATTCCCCGTATCGGTGAGGTCGAACTCTGGGAGTATAACGCCTGATGTTTGATCAGCTCGCCAGCACCTGGAACGAACTTTATACCGAGTTCATGAACCTGATGAGCTATGAATGGTTCATTTGGGGCCTCGGTTGCATTATTGCCTATCCAACGTTGTTAATTCTGATTAATGAATTCAACCGTCGCCTGACCGGTGATAATGAGGTATTCACTAAGCCGCTGATTACTTTCAGAAACATTATGCTGCCGCTGGTGCTGTTTTATGTACTGCTGGCAAAAGTCAGTGTGACCGGTTCAGAAAGTATCTTCCTGAAGATCGTCATTACTCTGTTCTGGCTGCTGTTCCTTCACCAGACGCTGCAGGTTGTAAATATTATCCTGTTTTCTGATGCTTTCAAGCTACAGGAGAAAATGCCCAGGCTGCTGATGGACATTGCACGGGTATTTATGGTGTTGCTGGGTGCGATGTTTATCGTTGCTTATATCTGGGGCATTGATGTTACCAGCTTCCTCGCAGCATTTGGTATGGGGTCTGTGATATTGGGCTTTGCCCTGCGCGATGTGTTGGGCGGTTTGTTTTCCGGTTTATCACTGTTATCAGCAGCACCGTTTAAAGTAGGGGACTGGATTAGTATTACTAATACCGTGGGTCAGGTGCAAAGCATAGACTGGCGTTCAGTAACGCTGAAGACGAAAGATAACTACATTGTCGTTATTCCGAACGCTAAAATTGCCGGAGAAAAACTGCTGAACTTTAGCCGCCCGACGCCTAAATTTCGTGTGCGTATGGATGTGAAAATGGATATGGAATATCCACCTAACCGGGTGATGAAGCTATTGACTGAGATAGCCAAAAAGACGCCGGGGGTATTGCATGACCCACCGCCTCATGCCGTTGTTATGAACTATATAGGCGGCGAAGCAGTTGATTATCAGATCCGCTATTACATTGAAAATTTTCAGTTCAAACGTAAAACGCATACCCTGTTAATGGCAAATATCTGGTATCTGTGTCAACGTGAGAAGATGAACTTCCCACCAGATTATCAGCCGTTATTACACCTGATGCCGGATGATATTGATAATGATGTCATGCCACAAAATGTCATTGTGGATCACCTCAAAGGTACTCGCCTGTTTGATATTAATGATGACGATTATGTCAGTCTGGCTGAAAAGACGACGGTATCTACATTTGGTGCAAAAGAAATTATTCTGGACGATACCGCACCGTCTGAGTATTTTTATCTTATCCTTCAGGGTGAGGTCAGGCAGTGTTTTGTCAAAGAAGGCATACATACTTTCTGTAACGACAGCCTGAAATCAGGGGAATTTTTTGGTTTCTCCGGTATGGTGAGTTCGCAGATCGGCAATGAGCAGATTGAAGCGATGGAGGATACCTTGGTCGCACTGATTGAACTGGATCGTGTGCGTAAGGTGTTACAGCGGAATCCTAAAGTGGCCGATGGGTTTGAGAGTATTCTGCTCGCTAAGAATGCAATGGCGCAGAATACGGCAAATCATCGGCCCGGAACCGCGAATATGCATGAACTTGGGGAAGAAGAAATTATTTAGCAGTACTTCATGAATAACAATAAATCTACACAAAAATATGGTAGATGTATGAGTCAAACGTTCGTAAAGGAGGTTCGATAGGATGGCGATTTCCTCTCTCCTGGTTATAGCCGGTGCGGTTTTTGCCGGAACCAGAGTATTCAACAAGACACGTTCCAAACAGCCTGCTGTTGAGACAACCCGAACACCCTCCGATGAGGCAACAACTGACAAGGCTACAGCCATGGCCCTGGTGTCGTTAGGTGTTGCCAGTGTTGGTTCACTGGCGAAAGTACCCCTGGTGGGCATGGCTACATTGCCGGTAACACTTTATGTGCTCTCTCCGGCACTTAAACACACCTGGCAGAAATTACGAAAGGAAAGACGTGTTGATGATCAGGCGCTGGTCAGCGGTCGGATGGCTGTCTATCTTGTCTTCAATTACCCTGTTATTGCTGCGCTTGACGCAACTTTATATTCATACAGCAAGCGCTATTTTCTGCAAAGAGAAACTCAGTTCAGACGTAAGTTATTACAGCAAAACCTGCCAGCTCCTGTGATTGAACAAATGCTTGAACAATCATCAGAAACACAGCGTATTGGAGAACGCTACAGTGATCGTACGGTGCCGTGGATGTTAGCTACATTTACACTGACGCTGCCTTTGTTGGGGCCTAATCTGGCAGCAGCGTTTCTGACCACTAATTTTGGTGGCCACTTACGTAAACTGGGGCCTCATACCGGTAACCGTTTCCTTGCTGAGGCTCTGGAGCAGGGGGTTATTGCTCTACATGTCGATGCATTAGAACGATTGTCGTGTGCAGATATTATTCTGATTGATGAGTCTGTGTTAGTGGTGGAACATAGCGGGGCAAATGATCAGCAATGGTTGCGAGTGTTACGCAATCAACACGCCGCACAGTATTATTTAGTCAGCCATCAGGATAAGCGTGTAAGCGATGATTTGATGAATGCACTTGGCTTCGATAATTGTATTAGCTCATCTGAACAAGCACATACCATTCAGAATTTGCAACAGAGTGGTCACAGGATATGCGTGATTGATTCATCAGGTGATTCTGATGCAGTAATCGGTTCAGTCGTGTTATCTACAGCAGAGCTTTCGGATAGCCTGGTTAGTACGGACTATGTGCGAATGCAGTTAGCGACTGGATCATTGACTCAGCTACCTGAGGTTTTCGCTCTGGCAAAAACCTTCTCTGCCAAACAGCAGTTCAATTTGAAAGCCCCCATATTGATTGACCTGGTTGATATTTCTTCGACGTTGCTTATAGATCTTGGTTTGGTTTATTCGGTGTTGTTTACCTATAGTGGTTTGGCTGTCGGGGTGATAAATAGCAGAATTTCGGGGAATGATCATGAAACCGCAAGCTATCCGGAAACGAACCTCAAGCCTATCAAA
>JBMZDK010000132.1:0-10856 GCA_049614265.1 Thiolinea sp. | reverse complement strand
GCAATAAGCTTCAATGACTGTTGATTAAAAAGAAAATAATTCTGCTGTTTTTTTAGGGTGTGCCATTTATCTGGTTAAACCACGCCACTCGTCTTCTTCGTCTCCGTTCGTCATGCAAAAGCGCTGGTACGCCAGCTATTAGGTACTTAGTCTCAGCGTGGCGTACCAATCCCTTCTCAGGATAAATATCAATGAAAACACTGCTGCCGGGGCATAAACCAATTAATTAAGGAAGATAACAATGACAGTAGGAAAATACTTAACAACGGCGCTGTTTGCGCTTTATCTGATGTTTTGCCTGCCGGTATTAGCGGCAAATGAGTGGTGGGATGATGCTATGGCGGTTGCTAACCGGGGGAGCGGTGATCTGTCATTGATCAATACCCGTACGCTGGATGTTCAGAACATTGATCTGGAGTATGAGGGGGAAGCAGCTGAACCCATGTATGTAAATCACTGGCGTTCACAATATGCAGACTGGGGGCAAATTTTTATTGGTGACCGCAAGAATAACCGTATTTTGGCCGTAGACGACCGTGGGCATGATGTGGTTTATGCTATTCCGGTCGGGCGTGGTGTTTTTCATCAGTCAGTTCAGCGTAATGGCAAGCAGTTATGGGTGGTGAATGATATTGATAAAACCCTATCGGTGATCAATCCGGATTGGTGGAGCGTTGTGGAGACGATTCACATTCCTGCTGAATATGATGAAGGTAAACCACATGATGTATTTCTGACTGAGCAATATGCTTATGTGACAGTGATTGGTCTGAGTGATGGGAATCGTTTGCTCCGATATAACTTAGATGATTATTCACTGTCAAAGCGGATTAACATTGCAGGTGGTGCGCATGTGTTCGCCCAGTCTGGCAAGGTATATGTTGCCTCAGAGAGTGATGAACAACTGAGGGTTTATCGTGAATATGATTTAAAATTGCGACGTACGCCTGAAGTGCCAAATGCTCACGGCCTCGTCACCAGCGAAAATGCCCGTCATGTTTATGTGACCAATATTGCTGAAGGTGGTGATAATGCAATCTGGGCTTTATCAAAAAATGGACGGCGTTCATTTGGTTCCGGTGATACCTGGTATGACACACCACATAATCTGGCTTTAGACAGCGATGATAAACAGTTATTTGTGACGCATTCCGGCGAAAATGACAAGGTGACTGTGCTGAAAACCCGACGCAGGAAATCCCCGATTGCCATTGACTCAGTTACTGTGGGCAATAATCCGTTTGGTCTTGGTTTGGTAACCAATACCTTTCCCAGGCATTAACGAAAGCGGGGAGCAGTGGTGGCTTAGCCGTCACTGCTTTTTGCACCGACCATTAACAAACCTTTCTCCACCCACATTTCCAGTGTAATGCCCTTTACATGACGGGTGATGATGGTTTCGCCTTTATCAATGTCCGGGATTTGACCAAAGTGTTCAGGGTCATAGCTGACCTGGTACAGGGTATTTGGAGTGCCGGGGTTGGCATAGCGTATCTGGGCGGCGGTGATGTTGCGAATCGAGCAGTAACGTCCGCCGAGTAATTGTCTGGCCTGGCCAAAGCGACTGGAAATCCCCGGTAAAAAATCCAGTTTGCTGAAATAACGCTGTACGGTGCTGAAATCATTGCTGTTAACTTCCAGCGGATTTTGGTGCAGGTGTTCTTTTGCCACTTCCATCGCAATTGCCATAATGCGTTGTTCATTATTTTGCGGCAGGTAAAGGAACAGCAGGGTAATTGCCAGTAAGACGCTGGCAGCCGCAGCAGCTATCCAGGCGGGAATATAACGTCTGGTGTTTTGTTTGCCGTGACTTGTTGTGGGGTTCGTTGCAGGAGTTATTTCCTTTGGTTGGGTGATGCTGCTCTGGTTGATCAGCTGCTCAAGCTGATCCAGTTGTTCGGCGTCCAGTTGTTGATTTTGGTAGTGATCACGTACTGACTGTTTCAAGGGTTGTTTCATTCGTTTGCTCCGACACTCAGAGGCTGCGCAACTTCCAGCATCCCGGCCAGTTGCTGTGCTTTTTTCTTAACCCTGAACAGACGGGATAAGATAGTGCCGCGTGGTGATTCCAGCTCACGCGCAATGTCGCTGGCACTGTATTCCAGCACCGCCCACATGAATAAGACCTCCCGTTCTGCTGTGTTCAGTTGTTCCAGCAGTTTTTCTACTATATCACGGTCAATATGTTGTTGTTCCAGCGAGTTTTCATCAAGAATCACCGGGTCATTATCATCCAGTGATTCAAAGGCAATCCGCTGACGTCGCCGACATTCGTCAATGAACAGGTTACGCATAATGCGGCGGATATAGGCTTCGGGATTATCACCGGTGCTGCCGTGTTTTAACCAGCGTTCCAGCGCGCTTTGTAACAGGTCATGGGCGTCATGGGCATGGCGTGTCAGCGATAAGCCATACTGGTAAAGTTGCTGGAGCTGACTACGTTCAATCATGCAAAGTGCTCAGGGAGGATTGAGGAGGATGTTACCCTTTTCATAATAATCTCTGTTAAGGATATTAACGTTATGGAGCCGCTGTTGTCGTGTTACCTGATGCTTTGACGGTGTAATAAGTTTGCTGGCTATAGAGGTAAAGACGAACGGGGAAAGAGATTGATTGCAGGATCCGGTAATTAATTTTTGCGTTAAATATCAAATCTGTCTCCGGATGAGTCAAACTATTCTGCAAGATCAGTGGCACTATCACCTTAAACGGGGCAGCTGTCGCTATGTTATCCGCGTAGCAGCGCCCGGCACGACATTACAGGAGGAGTACCCCATGCATTTCGGTCTGTCTGAAGAGCAACAAATGATCGTTGATACCGTACGCACATTTGTTGAAAATGAAATCTATCCGCATGAAGAGGAAGTTGAACGCACCGGTATAGTACCGCGTGAGTTGGGAATGGAAATCCGGGATAAGTGTATGGATATGGGTTTCTTTGCTGCGAATCTGCCCGAAGCTGTGGGTGGCGGTGGCTTAAATCATCTTGATTTTACATTGCTGGAGCGTGAGCTGGGTCGTGCTTCTATGGGGCTTTCGGTCTTTTTTGGCCGTCCTTCCGGTATTCTGATGGCGTGTAATGATGAGCAGAAAGAACGCTATCTGCTGCCAGCTGTGCGTGGAGAGAAGTTTGATGCACTGGCGATGACGGAACCCGATGCCGGATCTGATGTGCGCGGGATGAAATGCACCGCAAAACAGGACGGTGCTGATTGGGTGGTAAATGGCACGAAACACTTTATCAGTCATGCCGATATTGCGGATTTTGTGATTGTGTTTATCGCCACCGGTGAAGAGGATACCCCACGTGGTAAGAAGAAGCTGATCACCTGTTTTTTGGTGGATCGGGGCACACCGGGGTTCGAAATTCGTCCCGGTTATGATTCAGTCAGTCATCGTGGTTATCAGAACTGCATCTTAAGTTTTGATGATTGCCGCCTGTCTTCGGCACAGGTACTGGGTGAGGTACATAAGGGATTTGATATCGCCAATGAGTGGTTATATGGCACACGACTGACAGTGGCTGCAACCTGTGTCGGAAGAGCACGGCGGGCATTTGAACTGGCATTGCCTTATGCGGCGGAGCGTAAGCAATTTGGCCAGCAGATTGGCCGTTTTCAGGGCGTGTCATTTAAGCTGGCGGATATGATTACGGAAACAGATGCGGCAGACTGGCTAACGCTCTCGGCAGCATGGCGACTGGATCAGGGGTTACCGGCGAATCGCGAGATTGCCAGCGCTAAGGTATATGCCTCTGAGATGCTGGCAAAGGTGACTGATGAAGCTTTGCAGGTGTTTGGGGGCATGGGTTTAATGAGTGATCTGCCACTGGCACGTTTATGGCGTGATGCACGGGTCGAGCGTATCTGGGATGGTACGTCCGAGATTCAGCGCCATATCATTTCACGTGAACTGTTGCGGCCCCTGGGTTGCTGATTGAGTGCAGGGTAGATTATGAACCTGAAACGCTTATTACGCCCCGAATCCATTGCTGTGGTGGGTGGCCATCAGGCCGCTGAGGTAATACGTCAGTGTCAGAAAATGGGGTATGACGGCCAGATCTGGCCAATTCATCCAAAAAAGGATGAGATTGAAGGGCTGCCTGTTTTTCGTAGTATTGATGATTTACCTGCAGCACCGGATGCGACATTCATTGGGGTCAATCGCCGTCTGACAATAGGCATTGTTGAGGCACTGGCAAAGCGTGGTTCGGGCGGTGCGGTGTGCTACGCCTCAGGGTTTCTGGAAGCTGATGCTGAAGGCGGGGAGTTACAGGAGGCATTACTGGAAGCTGCCGGTGAGATGCCGGTGCTGGGGCCGAATTGTTATGGCTTCATCAACTACGGTGCCGGTGCTTTATTGTGGCCGGATCAGCATGGCGGGCGTTGTCTGGCGCAAGGTGAGAAGGGCGTGGCCTTAATCACGCAGTCGTCGAATCTGGCGATTAATCTGACGATGCAGCAGCGGGGCTTACCGATTACGTATATCCTCACCGCCGGTAATCAGGCGCAGGTCGGCTTGTCACAGCTGGCTTTAACAGCTTTGGAAGATCCGCAGGTTACCGCTCTGGGGATGCATATTGAAGGTTTTGATTCTATCGCCGGAATGGAAAAGCTGGCAGCCCGGGCGCGTGAATTAAACAAGCCGGTTGTGGCGCTGAAAGTGGGTAAGAGCGTACAGGCACAGCAGGCGACAATGACTCACACTGCATCACTGGCTGGCTCACATGCAGCTTCAGCAGCTTTTCTGCAGCGCTTAGGTATTGGTCAGGTAGATAGCATTCCTGGATTGATGGAAAGCCTGAAATTGTTGCACGTGCATGGGCCACTGAATGGTTATCGCTTGTGCTCAATGAGCTGTTCCGGCGGTGAAGCCAGTCTGATGGCGGATGCCGTGCAAGGGCGTAAAGTTTATTACCCGGCTTTAAACTCTGCGCAAAAAGCACCGGTTGAAGCAGTATTAGGTGAGCTGGTGACGGTGGATAATCCACTGGATTATCATACTTATATCTGGGGTGATGAAGCAGGCATGCAGGCTGTGTATCAGTCGATGATGGAGATTGGTTTCGATCTTAGTGTGCTGCTCTTGGATTTTCCGCATCCTGAACGCTGTGATGACCGGGACTGGATAGTTGCCCTGCGGGCATTTAAAGCTGCGGTCAAAGCCAGTGGTGCGAAAGCGGCGATTACGGCGACCCTGCCGGAGAATATTCCCGAACCTTATATTACTGAATTAATGCAACAGGGTGTGGTTGCCATCAGCGGTTCAGAAGAGGTAGTTACCGCGGCTGAAGTCGCTGCAGATATTGGCATTGCCTGGCAACAACCGCAGGCTGCTGCCTTACCGGCGTTTACGGTGCCCGGCCAGTCTGCTGGTGCAGGGAATACGTTGTATGAGGATGTCGCTAAGCAGTTGCTGTCGGAGTATGGTATTGCCGTGCCGCAGGGTTGTCGTATCGATTCACCTGCAGCTGTGCCGGAAGCAATAGCTATCTTTGGTGCTGGTACGCCATTGGTGGCTAAACAGTTGGGTATAGCACACAAAACAGAGGCAGGTGGGGTCCGGCTGAATCTGCGGGATCAGAACCAGGTTTTGTCTGCTGTTACAGACTTACTGAATTCCGGGCATCCCGGTTTGGATACACCGGCTGTGTTGCTGGAAGCAATGGTGCAGGATGTTGTCGGTGAACTGATTATCGGTGTGGTACGCGATCAGCAATTTGGCTGGGTACTGACTCTTGGAGCCGGAGGTATTTGGGTTGAGGTCTTAAAAGATACTGCGACACTATTAATACCGGCCCGGCGTAGTGAGATTGAGACCGCACTGGCGGGGCTGAAAGTTGCGCCACTCTTTCAGGGTTACCGCGGGGCTGAGGTGGGTGATATGAAAGCGGTGGTAGAGACGGTAATGAAAGTACAGGATTTGGTAATGGCCCGGCCGGATTTGCTTGAGCTGGATATTAATCCGCTGATGGTTTGTGCGCAAAATCAGGGGGCGTGGGCAGCAGATGCGCTGATTGTATTGGATTAATGTCAGGACAGGAGAGCTTAAATGTCAGAAGTAATTACGACGCGCCGTGAAGGCAATATTCTGGAGGTAACGCTGGATCGGCCAAAGGCTAATGCGATTGATCTGGTGACCAGCCGTTTGATGGGGGAAACGTTTAAAGCATTTCGTGATGATGATGAACTGCGGGTAGCTATCGTTCGTACTGCGGGCGATCGCTTTTTTTCTGCGGGCTGGGATCTGAAGGCGGCGGCGGGTGGCGATGCGGTTGACGGTGACTATGGTGTTGGCGGGTTCGCCGGGTTACAGGAATTACGTGATTTGAATAAGCCGGTTATTGCTGCTGTCAATGGCATGGCTGTGGGTGGTGGTTTTGAGCTGGCATTGTCGGCTGATTTGATTTATGCCACAGAGCACGCTTCGTTTGCGCTGCCGGAAATTCGTGCCGGAACTCTGGCAGATGCGGCAACGGTAAAATTGCCAAAACGGATTCCTTATCATGTGGCGATGGACTTATTACTGACCGGACGCTGGATGGATGTGGAAGAAGCGCATCGTTGGGGCTTAGTCAATGAAGTGCTGGCAGATGAAGAAGCGCTGATGGAGCGGGTATGGGAACAGGCGCGTTTACTGGCATCCGGGCCACCACTGGTGTTTGCATCTATCAAAGAAGTGGCACGTGCAGCAGAAGCGATGACCTTTCAGGATGCGATGAATAAAATTACCAAGCGTCAGTTTGCGACAGTTGACGTATTGTACGGTAGTGAAGATGGTATTGAGGGTTTTAAAGCATTTGCTGAGAAACGTGAACCGGTTTGGAAAGGGCGTTGATTTGCCGTAACCTCGTTGATAACCCGGAATATTTCTTCAACTGGCACAGAAATCTGAAGGTTCGAAAGTAAGGCAGAAAAACCGATATTCACAGGAGTAAAAGGTATGCCACATAATGTATTTGATCCGGTCTGGATTCCGATGCCCGATGGTGTACGGCTGGCAGCACGGATCTGGATGCCGGACTGTGCCGATGGTAAACCTTTGCCTGCTGTTCTGGAGTTTTTGCCTTACCGTCGCCGGGATGGAACGGCACCCCGCGATGAATCGACATATCCGGTATTTGCTGAATCCGGTATTGTTGGTATCCGCGTCGATCAGCGTGGTTGTGGTGATTCTGATGGTTTAGTGCAGGATGAATATACTGAGCAGGAACTAGCCGATGCCGAGTCTGTAATTGCCTGGATCATTGCGCAGGATTGGAGTAATGGCAAAGTAGGCATGATGGGAATTTCCTGGGGTGGATTCAATAGCCTTCAGGTGGCGTACCGTCATCCTCCCGGTTTGGCAGCAGTCATCAGTATTGGCAGCACCGTTGATCGTTATCATGATGATATTCATTATAAGGGTGGTGCGCAGCTATCAGCGAATTTCTCCTGGGCGACAACAATGTTATGTTATGGCGCCCGACCGCCGGAGCCGGGGATACGTTCTGACTGGCGTGAGCTTTGGTTGGAGCGTTTGGAGCACTTACCCTTTCATCTGCCAAACTGGTTGCGCAATGCTACCCGGACGGTTTTCTGGCAGCATGGTTCGGTTGGTGAAGATTATTCCCGTATGACTACACCGGCCCTGGTGATTTCCGGCTGGGCCGATGGTTACAGTAATGCCCCCCCAACGGCAGTGGCGAACTTTCCCGGTGTATGTAAAGCGATTAATGGCCCCTGGATTCATAAGTACCCACACTTTGCCTGGCCTCAACCCCGGATGGATTTTCATGCTGAAGCGATAGCCTGGTGGCAGCAGTGGTTGCTGGGCGAAGAAACTCAGCGGGAAAAGTTGCCAGCTTATCGGGCTTATATCGGAGTAGCAACTGAGCCGGGGCCGCATCGAATGACAGAGCAGGGGTATTGGGTAGAGACTGACTGGCCGATAGGTGCTGAAACGCAGGATTTCTGTCTGGAAGCTGGGGGGAATTTAAATGCGCTAACGGAGGTTGGTTCTGACGAATTGAGCGCTTGTGTTAATGCGGAACAGCACATCTGTACGCCTCAGGATGTTGGTGTGTATAGCGGTGAGTTTTTTACCCTGCGACCGGATGCTGATCTCAGCGGTGATCAGCAGGTAGATGATGCACGTTCAGACTACTGGCAAACTGCCGTTTTAGAAGAAGACCTCACGGTTTTGGGACGGCCGGTGTTGAACCTGATGCTAAGCTGTGATCAGCCGAATGCGAACCTGTGCGTTCGCTTGGTGGATGTGCGGCCGGATGGTAAAGCCCACCGGGTAAGCATGGGCGTATTGAATCTTGCACAGCGGGACAGCGATCAGCAGCCAGAGGCAATACCGTTAGATGAGGTGATGCAAATTCGTTTAGCGTTAGATGAATGCGGTTACTGTTTCAGGGCCGGGCACCGTATCCGGATTGTGCTGGGTACTGCCTATTGGCCATTGGTATTACCGGTTGCACATCATAGTGTAATTACGCTACATAATTATAATAATGACCGCGCAGCACATATTCTGTCACTGCCACTATTGGGTGAACACAACAGAATTAGTATTCCTGAGCCGGATAAAGAGCAAATGTTGCCGGAATATATCACCCACAAACCAGCACAAACCCGGCGTTGGGTTGAGCAGGATTTGCAAACAGGCTTTTCTCACTATCATCTGTATGATGATACCGGTATAAGCGAGCACCCTGAAATGGGTTGGCAAAGTCGTGAAATTCGTGAAGAAACTTACGGAATCAGACCGGATGACCCATTGAGTGCGGTATGTACTGCGACCCACCGTGCGTGGCGCCAATATGGTGATAAGGAACTGGAAGTTGTCGTTAAGACTGAGTTACAGCTGAAGGCGGAACAGTTTACAATAAACTGGGATTTACGGGTTCTGGAGGATGGTAGTGAGATCTTCGTACGTGGCGGAGATGATGCTGTAAAGCGGGAATGGCTTTGATATCGGAATATCATTTTATATAAGTTGCTATCCATTTAGGCCACTCTATAGCCGGTGAGGGTGTATGATGCTGCGTTTCCGTCATTCGGCAATCCGGCATGAGCAGACAATACGACCTAACGCAGGGCGATGAAAAAGCCCATCTAATTCGCCTGACGATCCCGATGATCTGGGGTATTTTCGCCATTATGGGGATGATGCTTGCAGATACTTATTTTGTCGCTCAGCTCGGCACCGACCCGCTGGCAGCAATGGGATTCACCTTTCCGGTTGTGATGATTATCAGCAGCCTGGCGTTCGGAGTAGGGACAGGTACTTCTTCATTAGTGGCGCGTGCTATTGGCAGTCAGCATCAGGAAAGGGTGCAGACTTATACCACTCAGTCCATCATTATCTCATTATTAATTGCGCTGGCTTTCGCATTGCTGGGATATAACACCGTGGATCCGGTATTTCGCTTACTGGGTGCGCCAGAGCATTTATTGCCGCTGATTCACGATTATATTGATGTTTGGTATCTCGGTTGTTTTATGGTCGTTGTGCCGATGGTGGGTAATTCAGCTATCCGGGCGGCGGGTAATACCAAGTTACCCAGCAATATCATGATAGTTATCTCCGTCGTCAACGTCATTCTTGATCCGATTTTTATTTTTGGCTGGTTTGGTTTTCCGCGCCTGGAATTACAGGGAGCTGCATTGGCTACGCTGGCTTCATATTCAGTGGCTCTGATAGCGGCGTTATATGTGTTGAAATTTAAACTGAAATTTCTGACATTAGCGGCATGTTCGCGCCAAATTCTATCCAGCTGGAAAGCTATTCTGCGTCTGGCTATTCCGGCTGCCGGGACGAACCTGATAAACCCGGTTGCAGTAGCAATAACGACCTGGATGATTGCGGGTTATGGTAGTGAAGCAGTTGCCGGTTATAGTGTTGCTTCGCGTATAGAGTCGTTTTGCCTGATAGTTATTATGGCCTTGTCCTCAATCCTTGCACCTTTTGCCGGGCAAAATCAGGGAGCAGGAAAAATGGATCGCCTTGAACGGGCTCTGCAATTGAGTTTTCGGTTTTCGTGGTTCTGGGGCTTGGGTATTATGCTGCTGATGTGGCTGATTGCGCCCTGGCTGATTGGCATATTTACTGATAATGTTCAGGCAGCAGAGATCGCAAAAAACTATTTGTATATTGTACCGGTGAGCTTTGCACTGATGTGTATCATTATGATGGTGAGTAGTGTAGCCAATGGCATTGGCGAACCTGTGCCGGCTTTGGTTATGACATTGGCCCGACTTCTGATTATTTACCTGCCTTTGGCCGGGTTGTTTTCAATTTGGATGGGAGTTAACGGTATTTTTCTGGCAACTGCATTTGCTAATGCATTGGTGGGTGGTGGTGCATTTATCTGGAGTCAGCGCAAATGTGCTATGTGATGTGTTTTAGAAAATAAAAAAATTCCCGATATTTCCTCAGAGAAATACCGGGACAAGGACGGGGGGAATTAAAAATCCCGGCAGTTAATAGATAACCACCAGGACAGGCGGAATGTTTAGTTGCTTTTTAATAACCTGATACGTTTTGCCTTTAACCAACCATTGCCAAGTGAATAGCCTCTAACTGAAACCTGACGCTCGTTGGTGGTAATAATCTTAAAAAATTCTTCTGCTGAAATTGTCCTGTCATCTAACTCCGGATGAACATAACGTGTATCAGCATCAGATAAAATTGATGTTTCACCAACAATAAATGTTTGATTTTGTGAATTAATATCAAAAGCCAAACCTATGATTTTGACTATATCCTGGTCAGCGTCGTTTCCGGTTTCAGCGTCGTTTCCGGTTTCAGTGTCGTTTCCGGTTTCAGTGTCGTTTCCGGTTTCAGTGTCGTTTCCGGTTTCAGTG
>JBMZDK010000131.1:0-10857 GCA_049614265.1 Thiolinea sp. | reverse complement strand
TGTTTCTGATGACTTATTCAGGGCATGGTGGCCAGATCTGGGATCAAAGTGGCGACGATCCTGACGGTAAGGACGAAACCTTGTGCTTGTTTGACCGCCAATACCGAGATGATGAGCTTAATCGTCAGCTAGCCCGTTTCACTGCTGACGTTAAGATACTGTGGATTTCAGGCTCTTTGGGATCTCCCGTGGTCATCCACAAGATGTAGTGTTTTGCCATACAGACAGAAATCCGGTTCTCTCCTGCAAATCAATCTGAATTCGCTGAAACAACTTTCCGGCATCCAGCAGACCAAAACATCGGCGCTTAATGACTTTGAGCTTGTTGTTTAGCCCTTCAACGAACCCACTGGTATGCCGTCCATCAAAATACGCCAAAATGTCTGTGCGGGACGTTTCGAGTTGCCGGATAAACCGATCAAAACAGGTGACATTTTCATCGCGCACTTTTTGCACCCACTCATCAAAGTGCTGGCCTGCTTGTTCGGGCGTATGCGGCGATTCATAAATTAAAAATAGCTCATGGCGTAATAGCCATGCTTGTTTCAGTTCCGGTGCATATAGAAACAACTCGGCCAACTGTTCTTGCTGCGTTTCACTCAAATCCCAGACATGGCGGCGAAACGGCCACATCAGCCCCTTCAGTTTAGCGTATTGCTCCTCCGGCAAATCTTGTTTCAAGGCGCGTAAGGTTGCTTTGCGTAGCTCATCCACGCCTTCATTATAGTGCTTAGCCACATGAAACCGATCAATGACAACAGCTGCATCCGGAAGCGCTTCTTTAGCCGCGTTAATGTAACCCTCATACATATCGCTGCACACACGCTTTATGGCTTTCCTGAACTTAGCGGGCATGCTGTTCAGAAAAGCCAGAACGGTTTGTTTAAGTCGGTCAGGCAGAATAGCTAATACCATTACCTGATCATCAGCATCCAGCGCAGTGACCACACAAACAAAATGCTTGTGGCCTTTACGCAAGGCGATTTCATCCAGCCCCAGTGTATGGAAGGGAGTGAGTTGAGACCAATTCACTGTTTTACCCACGTGACGATCAATACAGCCATCGACCGCATCATAGCTGACCTGACAGCGGCGACTCGCATCGGAAACGGTCGAGTTGATGAGCATTTTCAACAGCCACTGATCCAGCGCTTTGGTATGTGGACTATTCAGTGTATACCAGTCCAGTTGCTGAGTCGTGGTTGGGTCACCCTCACAATGGCGGCAACGATAACGTTTGGGCTGCAATTCGATAAATACTTTGCGCTCCAGAATCGGTAAATGTTGCAGCCGAATCGCTCGATCATAACCATGAAAGGTCGTCACTTTGCGCTGGCACTGGCGACAGTGCGTGTAGTTTAGTGTACTTTTGACCTCCAGAATGAAAGCGTTCCGCTCACCTTCACGCACTGCGATAATTTCAATATCGGGGATATCCAGTGGAATTTGGAAGCTGGCTGACACTGCGAATACCTCGTTCTTTGGGGAATGCTAGAATACTACATCTTGTGGGTGACCACGGGAGATCCCAAAGAGCCTTATTTAGACTAGCTCTCTAATTCGATAATAGGGAAAAGTTCAATTTCCATCCAATCATATCTACTCACCCCTCCCGAATCATAGCCATCATCTCCCGCGCCGACAGCTTCCCACTAACATCACTCCCCTCCAGCAAACTATCCGCCAGATCCCGCTTCTGCTGGTGCAACCTGACAATCTTCTCCTCAATCGTATTCTCCGCCACCAGCCGGTAAATCGTCACCGGTCGCTGCTGCCCAATCCGATGCGCCCGATCCGAGGCCTGATCTTCCACCGCCGGATTCCACCACGGGTCCATATGAATCACATAGTCCGCCGCCGTCAGGTTCAGCCCAAAACCACCGGCTTTCAGGCTAATCAGGAAAATATCCTTCTCGCCGCGCTGAAACGCTTCAACCGCTTTCTGCCGTGCTTCCTGTGGTGTCGAGCCATCCAGATAATGATAGGCAATACCCTGTTGATCCAGCCAGTCACGAATCAGCGCTAAATGTTTAACAAACTGACTAAAGATCAGCGCCTTATGCTGATTCGCCAGCAACTCTTCCACCAGTTCGGTCAGCGCCTGTAGTTTCGCCGACGGTAACTCACTCTCCGGCATCACCAGCTGCGGGTGACAGCTCGCCAGGCGTAAACGGGTAATCTGCGCCAATACTTCCAAATGCCCGGCTTCTTCGTCTTCTTCCCTGTCTTTGCTGAGATTCTCCAACGCCTGTTGCCGCATCGCCTCATACAAGGCACGTTCACCCTCACCCAAACTGATTTGCAAGGTGATTTCGGTACGCGGCGGTAATTCCTGTAATACCTGATTTTTGGTGCGACGCAGGATAAACGGCTGCACCAAACGTTTGAGGTTCTGCCGCGCTTTCGGATCACTATCGCGTTCAATCGGCGTCTGGAAGCGCTCACCGAATTTCTGCAGTGAGAACAATAAACCGGGGTTGAGAAAACGGAACAGACTCCACAGTTCACCGAGGTGATTCTCTAACGGTGTACCGGTGGTAATCAGGCGGAAATCGCCTTGTAACTGATAGGCCGCTTTGGTGCGTTTGGCGTGAGTATTTTTAATCGCCTGCGCTTCATCCAGCACGATACTACCCCACTGTACCGCCTGAAATTTCTCCGCATCCTGCTGCAATAAACCGTAGCTGCAAATCAACAGGTCACCGCCAGTCACACTGCTCAGTAAATCCTCCCGCCCCTTGCCGCGATAAAACACCGGACGCAGCGTCGGCGCAAACTTCTGGCATTCACTAAACCAGTTATTGCACACTGACGTGGGCGCGACCACCAGTGCCGCCCCCTTATCCATCCGAGTCAGTAATAAAGCCAGGGTCTGAATTGTTTTACCCAGCCCCATATCATCCGCCAGACACGCCCCCACACCCCACTCCGCTAAACGCGCCATCCAGCGAAAGCCTTCCAGCTGATAATCACGCAGTTCGGCCTGTAAGGTCGCAGGTACTTCCGGCTGGCTGTCACGGATGCTGTTCAACCGCTTCAGCTGATCCTTCCACGCCTTATCCGCTTTCAACTCACCGACATCACTCACCAGATCATCCAGCGCCAGCCCGGCCAGCGCGCCAATCTTCACACCCTTCTTACCGTCTTTCTCCGCATAGGCATTCAGCGCATCCAGCTTCTTCTGGAACTGCCGGGTCAGACTTAAAAACTGCCCGTCGCCCAGCGCCACAAAACGCCCGGTCGCCGCTTCACTCAATTCCAGTAGCTGGCGTAAGGTGAGTACCGTTTCTTCATCTACCTGCACCTTACCATCGAGGTGAAACCAGTCGCCCTTACTCGCCAGTTTGAGTGACATACTGCCCGCATCCACCGGCGCAGTAACCCGCATCTTTTCACCTTCCGGCCACGCCAGCACCACCTTGTCGCCTAACGCATGCAGCTGTTCCAGCGCTTCCAGACAATCTTCCGGCAATTCCAGCATCAGATCGTCTTCCGCATCCATCCAGTCCATTAACGCCGGACAAAGACTGATAATGTTATGCGCCTGTTTCTGCTCCTGTTTAATTGTGCGGCTGGTTTTCAGCAGCTTGCCACCCACTTCCGCCAATACATTGCTGCGTCCGCTACCGGGAACAAACACCGGCCCGCCCTGCTCCCCAAATGGTTGCACCCGCATCATCATGCGCAGGCCTTCCCCCCAGGGCAGCATGTGGATATGAATACGCGGATCAGCTTTGACGGTTTCCGCACTGCTACCTTCACCTACCTGTATGTCAGACTGGATGGTGATCATCGGCGCCAGAGATTCCAGCGTCTTGCGCAGGGTAGCTTCAGCTTCCGGCGGCACCACCAGACCCTTTTCCCCTAACACTTCATGCAACTGCAATACCGACGCTGTCAGCTGATACACCCGGATTTGCACCGCAGTTTCTTCGACCACCAACGAGCTATCCGTGCGGTAATCGATATGATCTTTCAGTTCCGGCTGTAAACGGATGCGGATTTTTTTACCCTTACGCTCCGTCAGCAATTCCGCCTTGCCCTGCTGAATATCCAGCGGCGTATTCAACGCATCCAGCCAGAAGACACGCGGATGCCCGACCAGCAGTGACCAGACCCGCTTCTCGCTGATATCGTAAACTTTGGTGCCGTAACCGGAGTAGTTGTATTCGTAACCCATCTCGATACAACCACAAACCCGGCGATCATCCTCATCCAGATAAGCCAGATCCTGTGGTGCACCATAAAGGTGTTTGAGCGCAACACTGCGCCCTGCCGTCCAGCCACCTTTTTTCGTGCGTTTCTGTAGGCGTGGCGCAATTTCGTACTCGGTAACTGATGTCGTACGGTAGTTATAAACATGCTTAACTATCACCCAAATCAGGCGTTCATTCGGCTCGCTGGAAGCTCCTTTGCCTTTGGCCGCACTGGCTTTACCTTCCCCCAGCCGCTGTAAAGCTTCCAGCGCCCGTTCCCACTCCTGCTGTGGTCGGTTAAGGTGAATCAAAAAGGACTGACAACCCAGCTTATCGCGCAAGGCTACCGCCATCAGGGAGTGGGCGTCTTTACCCGAATCACTGTCCGGCAACAGCTCGGCCAGCGCCGCAGAATACTCCCCCACCAGCCATTCATAGCCCGCCTGTTTCGCTAGCTCGACATTAATTTCAGTGTACTGCAACAGCTTTTCACTAACTTTATTGCCGAGCCAAAAGTGCGTACACAGCGTCAGCAACAACGCCAGCGGAGAATCAAACTGAGTGCCGTCATCCTCATCCGCCAATTGCTTGCCGGTTTTTTGTGCATAGCCATAGCGGTATAAAATGCGGTAACAGGGATCGATATACTCCATGTCCTGCGCCTGCTTCATTCCCTCTGTGATTTTCTTTTCATCACCGCTGAGCAACATCATCAGCACACACAGCACTTCAAACTGACTACGGAACCAGATCTTTTTACCGCGCTGCGCCTTAAAAAACTTACGCCGCATCGCCAGACCTTTTTTGTAGGTTTTCATCCCGCTCGCCTGATCACCGGCATACAAACACTGCACCGCATGGAATCCAAGCCAGTCCGCCGCATGCACCGAAACGCCTTCGGGCTGCGCCAGTAATTTGGCATTCCATTGCCCACGGGCGAAAAACTGCCAGTACAGTGAACTGCCGTAGCTGTCCCAAACCGGACTCAGCGGATTCTCCGTCAGAAACTCCGGCATCTTGTCCCACAACGTATTAATATTTGTCAGTTCATCAAACGCTATCTCCAGATAAACCGGCGCAATTGTATTCATATAAGTATGATGCGGAATATACGTTGACCAACTGACATCAAACGATTCACCCCACAGCTGCATCCATGGGTGCTGGGTATAAAAGGCACCGAGATAGGCTGAAACCAGCTGTGTGGCCTTTGTACTGTGTCCGTCTAATACCGCCAGCCGGATATCACGCAGCCCGTCATCCGGCGTGCGCCAGTTGTTATAACCATCCGTATTAAAATGCGAACCGACTGCTGTGCTGTAAGCGGCAAAACGCCCTTCACCAATACTGCGCTGGGTAAGCAAGTCACGCCAGTCCGGGTTACATTGGTAACGCACAGTCCCGTAACCATCCCCGCCGCTGAGCCAACCCTGTTCAACCAGCAGCTGTAACTCCGGCTTAATCGATTTAAAGGTGAGGCGTTCACCGGAAGGTAACTCAATACCACAGTCTGCAGCAGCACGTGCAACCGGTGTCGCCGCTGCCTCACTGTAGATAACGGCCATCAATTCCAATAGAAATTGTGTTTGCTGCGGGAGTTTAAGGAAGCTTGTTTCGTCGAAGGTCTCTGCCATGAGTAAAACACCAGCACAAAAATCAGAAAGTGCAGAGAGTATGGCACTGCGGCCGGTGGAGACGCAAAAGGATTTTACGCCGGATCGGCGTCACTTCCCGCTAATCAACCCCCCATTCATTTTCTGCTGTTGCCGACACTGGCCAGCGCACCAGAAATCTGGCCCCACCCAGCTCAGCCTCAGCAATCGCCACCTCGCCCTGGTGGCTCTCAACAATGCGCTTCACGATAGCCAAACCAAGGCCAAACCCGGCCAGTGCTTTATTGCGGCTATCCTCCTGCACAGCAAAGGCTTCAAACAATCGTTCACGCTCATGCAGCGGAATACCCGGCCCGTCGTCATCAACCTGTAACAGGAAATCACTACCCTCTTGCCACAATAATACTTCCACCCTGCTCTGCGCATGCCGCAACGCGTTCTGTACCAGGTTATTCAGCACCCGTTGCATCAATACCGGCTCCAGCCAGGCCTCAGTTTGCGGGCTAATATTTTCACAGCGCCGGTTCAACATTTTATCGCCCGCCAGCAGCTGTAATCCGGTCATCGCTTGTTCCAGCCATGCTGCTAATGGCACCCACTGCCGCTGGAGTTTTTGCCCGGCCTGATCAAAACGCGCGTATGTCAGCAGCTCTTCCAACAAGGTATCCAGCTCGTCGATATCCAGATTCATACTGTCCAGATAGCGCTGTTTTTCCGCCGGATCATGGCTCCCGGACAGCATATCCAACGCAAACCGCATGCGTGCTACCGGTGTACGTAATTCATGGGATACCGCTGTGGTTAGTTCTTTCTGTGCGCGAATACTGTTTTGCGTGCGTTCGGCCATGGCATTAAACGCCTCTGTCACCACAGCCAACCGTGAATGCTTGCGGTGGGGTACTCGGGTACCGTATTCACCACGACCAAATGCCTCCGCAGCATTTCGGATCTGTAACAGATTGCGCCACAGTGGCCAGAGCCAGAAAGTACTGGATAACAGCAGAATAAAAACCAGCACTGCAGCAATCAGCTGATTGAGATACCGCCCGAACCAGGGCGGACTTATGACGCCAATCTGCAAAGCATAATTGCTGTCAGCCAAACGCTGATACGATACTTCTTCAAACTCACCCTGCAAAACCACCACGGTTTCACCCGCTTCCAGTCGCCTGCGCTGTTCCTGCTCCAGCTTTACTGCCTGCATGGGATACAAAGTGAGAGGAAAGCCAAACTGTGCCTGTAAGGTCTTCATAATGTCAGGCCATGTTGCTTCGGGCTGTCCGGCAAACGCCTGTTGCAACAGAAAAAACGTTCCTGCCGTGGTCTTTACTTCATCCGCCACTCTGCTTTGATCCAGCGCGACCTCCCAAACTAAGGTTGATTCTGGTAATAAGCCGTACAGATAATCCGTATCATCTATCTTCCGGTTTACAACCAGCCCCTGCTCCAGGCGTGCTGTCTGGCGGGCGCTCATTGCCAATTCATCCAAAGGCAGCAACCGTAAGGGATAACCAAACTGTTGCTGCAGGGCAGCCACTTTTTTACCACGAGCCTGCGCATCTAAACCGGCAACACTGGCATTCAGTAACTGATGTGTCCCCTGCCCCAGGCGTTGATAATAGCCCTCTGTCGGTATTTGCAGGACAGTATTCAAACTGCTGTTGACCAGAAATACATAGCCGAACAGTACGATGATCAGCATTATATTCAGCGTGGCCAGTAAACGAATCATTCCGCCCACCCTTGCGCTACAAATAAATAGCCCTGACCACGCACGGTTTTGATCCCCTGCGGATTGGCCGGATCACGCTCCAGCAACCTGCGCAACCGCGATATACGTACATCCACCGAGCGATCCAGGCCGTCATACTCTATTCCGGTCAGCGCGCCTAAAATAGCATCGCGACTCAATACCTCACCGGCATGAGCAGCCAAAAGGTATAGCAGATCATATTCCTGAGTGGTCAATTCAACCGGCTCAGTGTCCAGTGTCACAGCCCGTGCGGATGGTGTGATGTGCAAGCGACCAAAATCCAGCACGGATTGCTTTGCTCCGGTGAGTGCTGTGGCTTTGATCGCTGGCTGTACCGGCACCTGTACCCGCCGCAATAAGGTACGAATACGCGCCAGTAAAACCCGTGGCTGCACCGGCTTAATCACATAATCATCCGCCCCCAGCTCCAGGCCAACCACCTGGTCAACATCCTCATCTTTCGCCGTCAGCATCAATATCGGTGCGGTGTAATATGGCCGCACCTGACGACAAACTTCCAGTCCATCCAAACCGGGCAGCATCAGGTCAAGAATCAGCAGATCCGGCTGCAAGTCCAGAATGCGCTGCACTGCGGTATCACCACGGTATTCCACCTCAACCTGCAGGCCCTGTTTCTGCAGGTACTCACCAATCAGATCCGCCAGCCGCCGGTCATCCTCCACCAGCAGGATGGTGTGATAAGGCGTTAACGCCACCTCATTCTTCTCATGCATAGCGGGTAGTGGAAGTCAGCCGCTTCCCAGTCTGATCGTGATATGTCTTCATGTCTTTTATTGTTATCAAAGCCACCGGAAGGCAACAAGTCATGGATTGTTAGAGTTTTGTAACGGGCTGTAACAATCGTCATTAAACCTCACACAACACCAACATTCCTTACACAGACAGCTGGCGCCCTGCTGCTTACCATTTCCTCATCAAAACCCGAACAGGCAATAAGTCGCAGCAAGCTGCATGCAGGATACCCACTCTGCAAAGCAGGTCTGCGATTTATACAACCGTCACAGCACGTCACAGCATTTCGCCTGTTTACCCCTCGCCAGCTCCACAGGCAGGGGCTTTTTAATTGTGTAGAAGGAAAAACAAATGAACAAAAACAGACTGCTTTTCAACGCCACACTGATCACCCTACTCAGTTGCTCACAACTGCAGGCTGAAGCAACGAAAAAAGGCCAGTTTGGCCTCGGGGTCAGCACGAGTAATCGTTTTTCAGTGTATCAGGGTGCTGATAATGAATTCGAAATCCACCCACACCTGCAATACCGTGGTGAACGGTTTAACATTCTTGGCGACACCATGGGTTATAACTTCAGCAATAGCGGGAATCTCCGCTTTGAGGTCATCGGGAAGGCAATCAACCGTGGTTATGATGCCAAACACCTTACTGAACTGAAAGGCATGGCAGACCGTGATCCCGGCTTTGATGCCGGTGGCCGGGCGGCTCTGCAAACTGATATGGGCATGTTCAGTATTGACGCAACCACCGATATCAGCGGCACCCACAAAGGACAAACTGTCGATATCCGTTTTGGCCCGGATATCTACAAACAACACTGGGACGGGCAGCGTGAAGTGAGCCTGAGTATGCTGGCCGGAGCAAAATGGGAAAGCGATAAAGTAGTGGATTATTACTACGGTGTACGCAATAACGAAACCAACTCTGAACGGACAGCCTATAAGGGCCAATCAGCACTCACCCCTTATGTCGGCCTCGACGCACAGCTCCGGCTGTCAAAAAATATCACGGTAGATGGCCAGATAATATATCAAAAACTACCGGGAGAAATTGCCAATAGTCCCATTGCAGAGGATGACCAGATGGTTAATGCCGGTGTTGGACTGACCTACTGGTTTGATTAAAGATTTAAAACCAAACCACATAATCAGGGCAACAGGCGAATAAGCTCAAGCATGGCATGATGCACTGTTTGCGCCCTGACAGCTTCCCGATCCCCGTCAAAATACACTGTTTCAGTTTTGGCGGGCTGATCGGGTGTAATCCAGCCAAAACACACCATGCCCACCGGTTTATTCTCTGTTGCGCCCCCCGGCCCGGCAATACCGGTCACCGCCACCGCAACTTCAGCCAGTGAATTTGCAATAGCACCCCGCACCATTTCCGCCGCAGTCGCTTCGCTCACCGCACCGTGTGTCTCCAGGGTGTCAGCCGACACTTCCAGCATGTCCTGTTTCGCTGTATTGCTATAAGTCACAAAGCCGCACTCAAACCACTCCGAACTACCCGCCAGGTCTGTGCAGGTTTTCGCAATCCAGCCACCGGTGCAGGATTCTGCCGTCGCCATGCGCAGGCCTGCTTCACGTAAACACTCAGCCAGTTGTTTCGCCTGTAAATCCAGCGTTTCCTGTTCCATAACCCTTCCTCTTCTGCCCGAATTCATGGTTATAATACAAAGGAACGCACATAATATAAATTAAGTACACATCAATAAACGGGGCGCCCAAAATGCTGGATCTTGACGAAAGCCAAAAACCACCTTTTAGCCAGGAGGAAATTCGTATTCTCGGTTGTTTAATGGAAAAACAACTCACCACACCCAAAAGTTACCCGTTAACCATGAATTCACTGATGCTGGCCTGTAATCAAAAAACCAGCCGTGAACCCGTAATGACAATGAATGAAGGTGATGTTGGGCATATTGCACGAAGCCTGATTGAATTTGGTTTTATTACTATTCAAAACAGCGGGCGGGCACAGCGGGTTGAACACCGGGTAAGAAGTAAACTTGGTATTAACCAGAAACAACAGGCTATTCTTGCCGTTCTGTTTTTACGCCGCCCGCAAACACTGAACGAGATTAAAACCCGCACCGAGCGGATGGCTGATTTTGATGGCATTGCGGATGTGCAAAGTATTCTCGATGACTGGATGAGTGGTGAAAACCCCATGGTAATCCGGTTGCCTGCTGAGGGAGGACGGCGCGAAGATCGCTACTTCCATACTCTGGGCGATGATGACCTGGAAGCCTTAAAAACAGAAGCGCCTGCCACCACATCGTCTTCCGGCAGTTCCGGCCGAAAAGCCGATTGCTGTGCCGAACTGCTGGAGCGGATCGAAGCACTGGAAAAACGACTGGCCGACCTGGAGGAGTTAATTTAGCTGTTTTGTTATTCAAAACAACAGTATTCCTCTATTAAAGGGCACCGCTATTAATTGAATTGCTGTCGCTAAATGGCCCCCAAAGCCGACTTCTGCGTTGAAAAACTTTCAGGAATTCCACGCCCGCTGCTTTGTTAGTTGCGGGCTTTTATATCTAAA
>JBMZDK010000130.1:0-10859 GCA_049614265.1 Thiolinea sp. | reverse complement strand
CTGGGTTCGTCGATTCCGATTCTTATTGCGACTGCCGGGATTATTTATGCCACCAGTGTCTTCCGCATCGCGCGGGCGCTGGGGCAGGACATTATGGTGCAGGACTTTGTTGAAGCAGCACATGCGCGTGGCGAAGGCATCTGGTACATCATTAAGTCTGAAGTTTTACCGAACGCGGCTATGCCGCTGGCGACGGATTTTGGTCTGCGCCTGGTATTTGTTGTGCTGTTTATTTCCAGCCTGAGTTTCCTGGGTTTGGGTGTCCAGCCACCGGCTTCTGACTGGGGAAGTATGGTGCGTGAAAATCTGGCTGGATTAAGTGGTGGTATCGATCTGGAGGGTAATACGGTGGTGTCCTACGCTGCGATCTGGCCTGCATTTGCTATCGCCAGCTTCACTATTGCCATTAACCTGATTGTCGATGATATTTCCGCCAAGTCCGGCGGCAGTCTCGCTAAGAAAATGATTTAAGGGGGCGCGGAAATCATGGCACAAACGGAAAAAGAAGTATTAGTTGAAGTAAAAGACCTGCGGATCAGTGCGACCAGCGATGAAGGGAAAGAAATCCCTATCGTTAAAGGGGTGGATTTTAATATTCATAAGGGTGAAGTGGTTGCACTCATCGGTGAATCCGGTTCGGGTAAAACCACGATTTCGCTGGCCTCACTGGCTTATACCAAGCCGGGCCTGCATTTTGCTGGTGGTGAAGTGAAGCTGCATGGTGAAGACCTGTTATCCATGGAGCCGGAGAAACAGCGACAGATGCGTGGCGCGAAAGTGGCTTATCTGGCACAAAGTGCGGCGGCAACGTTTAATCCGGCGCTGACGATTGGTGAGCAGGTGACTGAATCAGCTGTGTTGCATGGCCTGATGGATCAGGATGCTGCGACTAAGCGTGCTGAAGAGTTGTATCACGCACTGGAATTACCCGACCCTGACCGCATTGGTCATCGCTATCCGCATCAGGTTTCCGGTGGTCAGTTGCAACGACTGATGGCGGCTATGGCGTTATGCGGTAAGCCTGATTTGATGGTGTTGGATGAACCGACTACGGCGCTGGATGTAACGACGCAGATTGAAGTGTTGAAGGCGTTCAAGAAGGTTATACACGAGGAAAATTCTGCGGCGATTTATGTGACGCATGACCTCGCGGTGGTAGCGCAGATTGCTGATCACATCGTTGTTCTGTATAGCGGCGAAGTGATGGAGCAGGGTACTGCTGATCAGATTATTAATAATCCGCAGCATGCCTACACCAAACGTCTGATGGAAGCGGTACGGCCTAAACCAATGGCAGGTATGGGTACTGAGGTTAGCGGTGATCACCATCGTGATGTTGATAATCTGGAAGTCAAAGCAATGACAGCCGGTTACGGTGGTATTGTGAAAGGTGAGCCGAAGATTCCTATCCTGAAAGATATCAATGTCAGTGTAAAGAACGGCCACGTGGTTGGTGTTATCGGTGAATCCGGCTGTGGTAAATCAACGCTGGCACGTGTGATGGCGGGGATGCTGCCACCGGCACGCGGCGATGTGATTTTGGATGGCGATAAGCTGGAAGGTGATCTTCAGGATCGTAAGCTGGAAGAATTGCAGAAAGTGCAGTTTGTGTTCCAGATGGCGGACACTGCCCTTAATCCAAAGAAGCTCATTGGCGATATCATCGGTCGACCGCTGGAGTTTTATCACGGCCTTAAAGGTAAAGAAAAGCACAAGAAGGTGGCTGAAATTTTGCAGCTGGTTGAACTGCCTGCGGAGTTTGCCAGCCGTTATCCGATGGAATTATCCGGTGGACAGAAACAGCGGATTAATCTGGCGCGTTCACTGGCGGCTGATCCCGAAGTGATGTTGTGTGATGAAGTGACCTCGGCGCTGGATAGCATTGTTGGTGCGAATGTCATCAAACTGCTTACCGGTCTGCGCGATAAAACCGGCGTGTCGTTTGTCTTTATCAGCCATGATTTGTCAACGGTGGCCTCGTTTGCGGATGAAATTGTGGTGTTGTATGCCGGACGCGTGGTGGAACAGGGGCCAACGGATGAGGTGTTAGAACCGCCATTTCATCCTTACACCCGTCTGTTAATCAGCTCAGTACCTGAGATGCGTATCGGCTGGCTGGAAGACACGATGAAGAAGCGTGAAATGGCTGTTGGCATTGCGCAGGGCGTCGAGCTGAATACCAAGGGCTGTCCATTCTACAATCGTTGTCCAAATGGTATTGAAGGCACCTGTAATGAACAGGTGGCTCCGATTATCAAATTGAAGGATGGGCATGAGATTGCCTGTCATCTGTCGCTGGATAAGCTGAATGAGATTGAGGCTGAAACGCGGATGGCACTGGATGGGCAGGCGGCTTAATGCCGCTCGCTGATCAATAACAATATATGGCTAATCCAGGCCTTGTCGTCGGATTAGCCAATCTTCTTCACAGGTTCCGGCTTGCGTACCCGGAATAGCAAAATACAAATCACCAGCAGCCCGGAAACAATCAATCCCCCCTCCGGCCCAAAGGTTCCTCCGGTCCAGATATCCGGCCCGGTTTCTTTCAGGTCGAACACAATGGCTGTCGTGACATCATTGCCGCTTACCTGCATGCCAAATAGATTGCCCTGCGCCCAGTTCCAGATGCCATGAATGGCACAGATTCCCCAGAGGCTGGCGTCTTTCAGTGTATAAAGTGCTGCAAAGACGCTGAACAGGCAGAGGTTGATCAGTGGCAGGATATCAATACTGTCGTTAGCGCCATGAATGAAGGCAAATAACACGGATGAAAACAGGATTGCGAACCAGGTGCTGGTCATGCGGCCAAAGATTTGCAGGATAAAACCACGCAGCAAGACTTCTTCCGCTGCACCCTGTACCAGAAAGCCAAAGAAAACCAGCAGTGCGCCAAACATGGCCGCAGGCCCACCCAGTGGATTCTCCTGATCTGCATAGCCGAGTGAAATCATGACGATAATGGCAAAGGTGAACATTAGCAGGCCAGCCCCGAGGCCGATGGCGATTTCTTTCAGCGTACGGCTGTTTATCTGTAGTCCCAGCGTACTTATGCCACGCCGTTCCAGCAGTTGCAGACACCAGTGTGTGAGCAAAAATACGGGTAGGAAGGAAAAGAGCAGGAAGGCGGTAAACTTGTACGGATCAGCAAGTACATCAAGACTGTCGTGAATGATATTAAAGTCAAACACGAGATACATGGCAAAGCCGCCAATAATCTGTGCACCGGCAACGCATAGCAAGGCGAGTATCACCACCACAGGAAGATAAAGCCAGGTAGGCATACCGGGCCAGCGACGCGGATCAGGCTCGCTGAGTGCATAAAATTGACGGGCGTTTAGCATAGCAATATCTCTTTAGGCTGTTGCGGTGTTTTCTGCAACCAGCTGCTTGTATAGATCACGAATACGGTGTGTCATTGGGCCAGCATTCCCCGTGCCAATTTGCTTGCCATCGATTTCAGCTACCGGTGTCTGTGCGCCAAATGTTCCGGTTAGAAAGGCTTCATCGGCACTATAGGCCTCGTACAACGAATAATTTTTCTCGAAAACCGGAATATCGTTGGCTTTACATAAATCGACCACTTTGCGTCGGGTTACGCCATTCATGCAGTAATCGCCGGTTGAAGTCCATACTTCACCCTTGCGCACAATAAAGAAGTTGCAGGCGTTGGTGGTGTTCACAAAACCATTCGGGTCGAGCATTAGTGCTTCATCAGCCCCGGCAGCCTCAGCCTGTAAACAGCCAATCACACAGTTCAGTTTGGAATGTGAATTAAACTTGGCATCCTGTGAATGTGGCAGACCACGTACCTGTGGCACGCTGGCCAGGCGGATTCCCCGGCTTTGCAGACGATCGACAGGTTTGGAATGTTCCATAATAATCACTACCGTGGGGCCGGAGCGTGACAGGGAAGGGTGTTGGAACGGCTTTGCTTTAACCCCACGCGTCACCATCAGGCGGCAATGTACATCAGTGTGCATATTATTCGCCTCAGCAGTACGTTGCAGCGCAGTAGCCACTTCTTCCCGTGTCATACCGATGTCCAGCGAGACGGCTTTACAGCTGTCAAACAGGCGATCCATGTGCTCGTCAAAAAATGCCCAGGTGCCGTTATACAGGCGCATGCCTTCCCACATACCATCACCCAGCATAAAGCCGGAGTCGTAAACCGAGACTTTGGCGTCATCCCGGTGCACGATATCACCGTTGACATAGATTTTTATATCGCGGTTGCGGTCATCAGCTTCTGCATCGTGGGTGGTGATTTTGTTCTCGTTTTCAGTGCTCATTTTACGGGTTCCGCTGGTATTAGTGACACTATGAGTGTATCGCATCTTTCCGGGTTGTGGGGCAGTTACGGGCGTAAAGCTTTGCTCACAATTTCCAGTGCCGCCCGGCGTTTCAGTTCGAGCTGTTCCGGGCCGGGGTTGAGACAACCATTCAGCCATAAGCCATCTAACAAAGCAGAAAGGGCAACGCTGAGCCGGGTTACCGATTCCGCAGACAGTTGGTTGTTCTGATGGTCGCAGGCTGCTTTCAGTAAATCAGCCAGAGCCTGTTGGTAATGTTGATCCATTTGCTGGTGCATAAGGGCTGCACTGTCATCTGTTAACACCAGCGTCCAGAATCCCAGCCACATTTTCAGCTGCCCTGCATCCATATTCTGTGGCAGGAAGCTGGCATCAATGAACGCATACAGCCGTGCCGTCGGGTCATCACCGGATTGTTCAACCCGGTTCATAAAAGCAGCCAGCATATCCAGTGATGCCACGCGATAGGTTTCGATAATCAGTGCTTCTTTACCGGAAAAATGATGGGTGAGCAATCCCGGCGTGACACCGGCTTTTTCTGCAATACGGCGGACACTGGTGCCATGCAGGCCAAATTCTTTCAGGCAGCTAACCGTGGCCTGAATTAAGGCATTGCGACCATCTTTAACGGACTGGCGTGTCTGCCGGTTTGTCATTACGGGTTACCTTGCACAATGTTGTGCTTTGTGGCTGAATCCGCTTTTATACCACCGAACCAGCGGGGACTCGACCTTGGGTGCGTCTTTCAATTTTTTTGGGCTAGTTGTTGAAATTCTTAATGTACTTGCCCCGGCTGCAATTCTGGCCACCATTGGCGTGATATGGGCAAAGAAAGGGCCGGAGTTCCCGGTAAAATTCGTTACCACGCTGGTACTGAATATTGGTATGCCCGCCTTATTGTTTTCTACACTTGCCAGCAGCAGCGTTGAACTTGGCTCATTGGGTGATATGGTACTGGCGACCTTGCTGGTACATCTGATCTTTTCACTATTGGCAATCGCACTATTAAAGCAGGCGGGCAAGGACTGGCGTTTGTGTGTTGCACTGGTCGTGGGCAATACCGGTAATCTTGGGCTGCCGGTGTGTTTCTTTGCCTATGGTGATGAGGGGCTGGCGTATGCGATGGTGTTTTTTTCGGTGCAATGCCTGCTGCTGTTCAGTCTGGCAGATACCGTGCTGGCCGGAAACCTGAGCATTAAACCGGTTTTACGCTCCCCGATTTTGCATGCGGTCTGGTTGGGTACACTGGCACAATATCTGGATCTGGCATCCGTGCTACCGAAATTTGTGATGGATACTTCATCGTTGCTGGGGCAGTTAGTGGTGCCGGTCATGCTGATTACGCTGGGGGTGAGTTTGGCCGGTATGTCGGTGAAAAACCTGCCGGAAACATTAAAGTGGTCGTTAATCAGAACCGGTATAGCCCTACTGGTTGGTTTTGGTGTGGCAACGTTGGTAGGGCTGGAAGGAGTAGCGCGTGGTATTCTGATGATTGAAACCACTGTTCCGGTAGCTGTGTTTAATTTTCTGCTGGCGATTCGACACAATCGGGACAGCGCTGAGGTGTCTGGCCTGATTCTGGTGACACATCTGGGGGCAATTATTTATCTGCCCATCCTACTGGGCGTGTTGCTGGTTTAAAGCTGTCAACGCTCGCAGTCGGCTTTCAAAAATGGCGCGCTCATGGTAGCAGCCATAAAATACCCGCTTCCCGGTGTAAGACATGCGGCCATGGAGACAGCGCCAGTTGTCAAAAATCAGCGCCATGCCCGGCCGTAATGGCAGTTTGAACCAATGGCTTTCATCATTTACACGGCGGTTAAATTCAGCATAAGCGGCATAGAAGGCCTGCATCCTGGTGTCATCAAGCTGGAAAGGTGCGCGGTCATAATTATTAAAGCTGACCTGCTTCAGTTGCTTGTTCATGTCCAGTGAAAAAGCCGGGCGTTCTGCCTGTAAATGGATGCCCGGTTCAATGTAGCGCCCCGGAACGTTGATTTCGGTCAGAGTCTGATAATGTTCCGGGCATTCATGGCGCATCGTTTCGGCAATTGCAAACCCATCGACCAGAATACTTTCACCGCCAGTGCCATCAAATTCCATGCAGTTAAACATTTGTAAGCCGGGGGCGCAGTGATAATAAGTGCCATCTGTATGCGGTGCGAGGAAGGTCTGGGTGTAGGCGCTGTCTTCATGTTCATTGAGTTCGGCTGCCAGTGGCCAGTACTGACCAAAAATAGTCTGTAAACCGGGAGCGATTTGTTCGGCCAGTGCAACTGTTCCGGCTTCATCAGCCTGTGTGTTTGTGACGACGGCAAAACCCCAGCGGTGAATCAGCTGTAACCAGTCAGCAATGCCGGCGTCGGAAGCCATGATGCTGGCGTAGTCAATTTCCGGTATTGGCCCGGGCATTGAATGTGCTTGCCAGAGTCGCTTTGCAGCGTAATCAGCAGGGGTGCGCTTAACGGTATGTTGTGTCACTTCAGCAAGCAACTGGCTGCTGATTTCTGTAACGGACTGATCAGGCCACAGTACACTGAGTGCAGTACCCTGATTATTTATTTGTACCGACTCAGGGCAGATATCCGGAGGAATGCTGAAAGTATCTGTTTCACGCTGCGAGGTGGTTGGGTGCAGGCTGGCCGCGTCTTCACCATGATCTTTTAGCCAAAACCAGCTGTATTCTGAGTCGGTATGGTTTTGCCAGTGGACAGTCAGGTGTTCCGGAGTCCGGGTGATACCGGTGATAATGTGGTTTTGTTGTGGGTTTGGCATGCAATAACTCCGGTTTTGTCTTGACTGTACGAGTGTATAGTTAGTGTATGGTGTACACCGGAGAGTTGTCAATGATGCGATGTTTTTCTCATGTAACCCTGTAGGTAACTAACGGTAAAACCGGCAGATTTTACTTATGAATGATAAATACTTATGTAATATAAGTAAAAATTATAAAAATACTGCGCAGCACAATAAACACCGTTGACAGCTAAAGTTTTTAACCTCCGAAAAACCAGGAGCAATTTTAATGGTATCTGAATTATCGAAAGCGAAACACTTATTTGCCCTGGCAGAGGAAATGGCAAACATTGCTAAAAAGCAGCCAAATCATGGTGCGACAGCGATGAAACTGCATATGTACAATAGCCGTATTGGCGGTTGGGATGAAATCTGTGTGGTATCCGAAGAAATAGCGACCGAGAAGAAATGGCCGGTTGTTAAGGTGGCTTTAACTGACCTTACCACTGATGAGCGTGCCCAGTTAGATGTGCAAATCAGGAACTATAACGCTGGCTATCCTAACGCTATCAATGAAGCTGCTGAGTTAAACGAGGAACTGGCGGTATGCTGATTGTCGCTGTGAGTGTGCTGAAGTAATGGAAAAAGCCCGCGATTGCGGGCTTTTTGTTAATTGCAGCCTTTATATTTTAACGGGCGCGGGTGATGTTATACAGTGGTACCCGTGGGTCGTTACCTGCGTTGTACATGATCTTACGGGTATGCAGGTCAAAATCCTTGGGCTGAATATGGATAAATATACCGATATTGTGGTCATTTAAATAACAGTTCTGAAGAATCAGCTACAAATAATGTCCGTCATGATGACGAGTAGCAGGACGAAAGTTATCAGTTGGGTGATCCGGGTGAGGTTAAGGGATTAACGATTGTGCGGGTTGCTGCTTAAGCCGAAGACTGACATGCTTGTGGGGGATGCTCTGCATTAAAGCCAATGCCAATAACAAGGAGTTGTAATGAAGCGCCTGATAATGTCTCTGATTGTTGTACTTTCCTGTTTCACATTAAATACTGCTGTGGCGGATAAAGCTGAGATCAGCTATGAGAACCCCCAAAATGCTGCGGATACCGCTATTGCCAAACAGCTGCAGTCAGCGCCGGGTATATCAGCAGTAGTAGAAATTATTAATGATCATTTTCGTCTGCCTGAAGCATTGGAAATCGTTTTTGGTGGCGACGACGGGCCGTTATATGACCCCGGAAAAAATACCATTTTCATTCCTTACGGCTTTGTTGAAGAAGTTAAGAAACGCTTTGAGCGGGCGAAATATGCGGAAACCGGTGTCAGTATTGAAGATGCGACAATGGATGTGCTTATGCATACCTTGTTTCATGAACTGGCCCACGCGCTGATCAATATGTACGATTTGCCGGTGTTAGGGAAAGAAGAAGATGCGGCTGATGGTTTGGCGACGGTCTTGTTGATCCGGTTTTTTGAGGATGGCCAGGAACTGGCAATCAGTGCGGCAGATTTATTTGATCTGGAAAGTGAAGACAGCGATGAGTTGAGTGATGCTGATTTCTGGGATGAACATAGCCTCGATGCTCAGCGTTATTACGCGACCTTGTGCCATGTCTACGGCAGTGATCCGGAACAGTACGGCAAGCTGTTGGCGGATAATGGTTTTCCGGCAGATCGTGCTGAGCTGTGTGTGGAAGAGTATGTCAATCTGGCTGATAGCTGGTTTTTATTGCTTGAGCCACACATGACCAAAGCTGCTGCTAACTGAGTATTATTGTATCTGTAGAGGCGCCCGCAAACGCTGCAGGCGTTTTATTCTTGTGTTGTTGGTTGGTTAGCTGGCGGGCTTTGGGCGACTGATAACGTTTGCCGCACAGCCTGGCATTAACGGTATAATTCCATTCTTCATGTGAGTAACGGAGGAATGGATATGGCGGACAAACAACGTATCGGCCTGATTGGGGCTGGCCTGATGGGGCACGGGATTGGTAAAAATATCCTGAAACACGGTCATTCTCTGGCGGTGTTAGCCCACAAAAACCGTAAACCTATTGATAGCCTGGTTGAGAAGGGGGCGACTGAGGTCAGCTCAGCCAAAGCGGTTGCTGAGGCTTCGGATATAGTGATTCTGTGTGTCACCGGCAGCCCACAGGTTGAAGCAGTCGTGCTGGGTGAGAATGGCCTGTTGGATGGGATAACCGAAGGCATGGTGATTGTGGATTGCTCTACCGCTGAACCGGCTTCAACGCTGATGGTGGCGGAGAAGGTTGCTGCGGCTGGCGGGCGTTTTGTTGATACACCAATGGTAAGAACCCCCATTGAGGCGGAAGCGGGTAAGCTGGCGCTGATGACCGGGGGCGATAAAGCAACGTTGGAAGCCGTGCGCCCGGTACTGGAGTGTTTTGCTGATACGCTGATTTATGCCGGTGACGTTGGTGCGGCGCATAAACTGAAGCTGGTGAATAATTTCATTGGTCTGGCGACAGCTGCAGTGGCAGCGGAAGGTGTGGCGGCAGCAATGAAAGGCGGAATTGATATGCAGGGTCTGCATGATGTCGTGGTCGCCGGTGGTTCGAATTCGGTGATGTTTGAGCGCATTATGAAGGTGTTACTGGAAGGGGATGAATCAGTGTTCAAATTTGCGATCGGTAATGCGCAGAAAGACCTGCGTTATTACACCACGATGACTCAGCAGCAGGATTCGACATCGTTTATGGCTGAGAATGCACACCAGACTTATGTCATGGCAAGCAATCTGGGGTACAGCGGGGAGTATGTGCCCCGGCTGGTCGATATGCTGGCTAAGATCAACAATATCTCATGAGTCGGTTATCGGGACAATGTGGTGTGATTAGCCGATACATTCACGCTAAAGATCATAACCGGCCACACCTGATGGCACAGGCGTTCACCGCAGATGTTCATCTGGAAATGCAGGTGAAAACGGCGGCCATTTCCTTCCCTGCTGAAACGAACGGACTGGAAGCAGTGACTGATGTGCTGGTCAGCCGGTTTGGTGCCACGTATGAAAATGTCTACACATTTTGCCTGAGTGATTCCTTGTCCGGAGATGCGTCTGAGGTCAGCTGCAACTGGCTGGTGGCGATGACCGAAAAGGCGAATGGCAATGTCCGTGTGGGTTGTGGCAGGTATGACTGGTCTTTTACCAATCAACCCCGGTTACTGGTGAAGCATCTGCGTATTACTATTGAGGAAATGGTCGTACTGGAGCCGGATTACGGCGGGGAGATACTGGACTGGGTGAGTGGTTTATCTTATCCATGGTGTCGTGCGGAGAAACTGCTGAATACTATGCCGGATATGATAGAAATTTCACCTGTTATGCTCAATGATGAATAAATCTATCCAGCCCACGATTCGTTCCATTTTTGGTGAAGAGGCCTTTGAGCATGGTCTGTTTTACGTCCATGATGAATCATTGCGTTTTGAGCTTTCCGGAGGCGGTGAATCCTATATTGAATCTTTCCAGCAAGCTTACACAAAAGCACTGTTAATACTGGAAACGACCTTCCGGCGAAGTCCTGATCTACGAGCCTGTATCAGTTTTTATGGCGGCAAAACGTTGGTGAGTAATTTGTCTGTGTTTAAAGGGCTTTCGGCCTGTGAAATAGGCATTCCAAAAAATTACTGTGAAGCGTGGCGCACCGCTGTTGAGGATGAAGAAGATTACTACCGGCACTTCATTACCTTTCCCGTTAATCAATCTCTGATGCGAAGGCTGGTATGGTCGGCCACTGCTCAGGATTTGGGGATAAAGCCAAGTGCTTTTTGTG
>JBMZDK010000129.1:0-10943 GCA_049614265.1 Thiolinea sp. | reverse complement strand
CAGAAGCATGCAATAAACCAATTGGCCGCGTTGCTGATACCTGATCCAGGTGTTCGCGTGTCACCCGCTCATTATCAAAATAAATCGGATCCAGCTGCCAGCCCGGTATCGCCTCATCCGGATCATCCAACGTTGCCTCAACTTGCCGCAGACGCTCCTGTACTGCTGCGATACTCTTCACTCCAGGCTGAATTTCACCATCCGGATTCATGCGGTCAAAATACCCGACATAAGTATACGACCACAACGTACCTTCCATGCCATGACTGTGTCCCTCGACAAAACCGGGCATGATCACCTTATCAGCAAACCGTTGATCCAGCTCATAATCCCCCCAGCCTTCAAGCTCCTCCAGCGTACCTGCACCGAGGATTCTGCCGTCACGAACTGCAACATGAGTGGCATGAGGACGTGCCGGGTTCATAGTGATGATTTTTTTAGCCTGATATATGGTGTTCATGCTTATCCTCATAGGGTTGTGAGTTGCGGGAAAGACAGACAACATTTCTGTTCGCCGAGTCTGACAGAATGTAACATAAACAGGCACGACAAAGCTGACGGGGCATTCATATTTTGTTGTTATTTCTGAACAACTAAGCTGAACAAATCTTCTATTCGGAAAGAATTTCAGTTAATAGTCTTTCTGCTACCTGCAACGGAGTAAAATCACTTGATTTTTGCACGCTGTTAACGGCTTGCTGTAGTTGCCGGGCGTCAGCCTGTGTCGGGAGTTCTTGTTTGCGCAGGAAGATAAGTTTATCAATGAGTGTTTTTATTACGTATAACTGCGCAGACTGCTTCAAAGCTGTTTTGAGTGAGAAGTCATAAAGCCGAATGACCTTTGCCTGATCACTATTTTGTGCTGCTAAAATATTGGCACGCACCCTGTAAATATCGGCTTTTCGGTTAAATACCCGAGTGTGTCTTACTGCCTGAATGGCTTTAGAATTACTGTGCAGGGCTTCATCAAGCTGTAAAGCAGAATACTGTATCTCTGCCAGAGAATGATACCACAGCGCTAATGAAATATTAGTTTCAAGAGTTTCATAGGTCGCGATGGTGTGTTTTAACTTGTCGATTGCAGCTGTTGTATTGTTTTGCCTGCATGTGGCCCAATTGCAAAAGAACCGCCCCAGGTATTCCACCTGCACTAACAGTTCTTCCTGGCCAACTTTGACCATTTCTTCACCTATTCTACCAGCATCCGGAGGTCGGTTTCTGACCAGAGCATTCTCTGCGTCCCACATATAAACCAGAGACCTGCTGTGTGGCGTTCCAACACTATGTTGATACTGATATCCGGCTTGATTTTCTAAAAGTGCATCGTTAAACCGCCCGACCAGGTAGAGTGCCTGTATCCGTATTTTACTCAGCATAACTAATGGCCATGATGGCCGGTATCGATCAAGTTTCCCTGCTGCCTCAGCTGCTCGTGCTATTTTTAGTCCAGTTTCCAGACAACACAATGACTCAGAAAACCGGCCAAGTTGATACAGAACAAACGAACGGGACTTATGAGCATCAATAATATTGCTGACCGATCCGGTGTTATTTGCGCTAGATAATTGCACTTCCGTTAGACGCAATGCATGGTAAGTCTGATAGGAAAACGTTGCGGTCAGCCTAAGCCGGTAAACTGCACCCCAACGGGTTTCCGGGTCACTAACATAAGGCAGCAGTTTCTCTATTTCACGATTTGCCGGGATCAAATCTCTGGAACCAAAACCTCCCCGAATGGCATAACCCACCGATAAGCGCAGAAGTATTTTTACCTGAATGTCCGCCCGGTCCGCGACAGGTAAAGTCATATCAATGAGCTGCAAACAACGCTTGCCGTATTCAATAGAGCTGGCTGCGGCCAGAGAATCATTGGCATGTTGCAATGCACGTTCAAACCATTCTATCGCCGCTTGGGTATGGCCCGATTTCTCATGATGAATCGCAATTTCCCCGGCAAGATTCTCTAATTGTAACGGATTGAGATTTTCAAGAGTTTTCGCAACCTGTCCATGTAACATGCGTCTTCTGGGTGCGGCTAAAGCTGAATAACAAGCTTCCCGCAGACTATCATGCGCAAAATCATAGTCTCCCTGGTTAACCTCACGCAGCATACCTTTGCTCCAGAGATCATCCAAAGCATCCATTAGCTCACTATCCTCAAACCGGGTAAGCGCCTGAATTAATGACAGTGAAAACTGCCGCTGAACAACGGAGGCAAGCAGTAGCAGATATCTGGAGTTCTCCATTAGCAGATCAACACGCCTTTGCAGCATGTTGTATATCCAGGGCGCAGTTCCGGTTTTGTCTTCATTGCTCATGTTTGGCAAGTATTCAGTACGCAAATGGTTTACTGATTCGATTAGAAACAACGGATTGCCCTGCACCATATTGTATATCTGATCAGGGTCTATCTGTTCCGTATCCAATGAAGGGACATTTACTAACTGCCTGTTAATCAGCTCACAGGACTCCATCCTGTTAAGATAGGGTAGTTGTATTACGGAGGCTTGTTTAGAAAAACCAAAGTCTTTGATAAAGCCGGAAATATTGTTAATAACGTCCAATTCTTCTGTTCGGGCAGTCGCCAGAAAAACTATGTTGGCATTTTTCTGATTGACGAGAAAATACCTGAGCCAGTTAAAAAAATCATTATCGGCCCACTGTATATCATCAATATATAATAAGAGTCTGGCTTGTTGGTCATTACGATAGAACGTTGATGCTGAATATATAATGTTACTGAGAGCAGCGAATATCGCTTCCTGAGAATGTAACTGTCGATTCTTTCTGCAAATTGTTTGTGTTACATAAGGCGATAACTGCGGAAACATTTGTTGGATGGTTTCATTCGCAATGTCACTGACATGTCTGCAGGCACTCCCGAGGCGGGTATCCATAGTCCAGTCTTTAAACGGCCCAAAGGCCGTTTCAGTTCGTGCAGGATGGCACTCAGAACTTACTACAATAAAATTTTTCAGGCTTTCCGCATGTAAAACCTCGTCTGCTAACCTGGATTTACCAATACCACTTTCACCTGTGATAAGAACAATCCGGGGTAAACCTTCACAGGAGTTTTTTATTATCTCTGTTAGTTCGTTCAACGTTTCTGAACGTCCGATCAACGTCAGGCTTTCTTTTGGGGTTACCTCCTCACTACCGACGTATTGATGTTTATCATTTAAACTGTTCTTTGAAATGAGTTGAGCATATAAGTTCTGAATATGCACATTTGGAGTGACACCGAGTTCTTTTTTCAGCACAGAAGCACATTGATGGTAGGTATGCAGCGCCATGGCTGAATTACCGGATGCAACATAGGCTTCCATTATTGCCAGATAAGAAGTTTCAAGGTATGGATCAAACGACAGTTGCCTGGTTGCAATATTAATAATTTGCTCGGAGACATCAAAATGCTGCAATAAGCCGATTAAACTTTCGGAGAGTAAGTTCCATTGCTGGTGCAACGCCTCCCGTTTAACCAATAACCATTCATCGGCAATACCAGACAGCAATGGATCTTGATATAAGGCAACGGCCTGTAACCCAAGATTGGATTTTTGGACGCTATCCTGTTCTGCTGAAAAATCCTGACAAAGCCGATCAAACTCCTCAGTATCGAGAGTATAATAAGGCGGCATGCGCCAGGTAACGGTATGCTTACTGGCAGAGATACAGGCATTAAATGCGGAATGTGAATTTTTAAGTGTATGTAATTCACGTCTCAGATTAGTCCGGGCCTGAGTTTCAGAAACATCAGGCCACAGATTACCTGCTAACTCAGACCGTGAAACCGCCCTATCGGCGTGTAACACCAGATAAGCAAAAATTGACCTGACGCGTTGTCCGCGCAATGCATCAATGGACACGTTGTCAATAGATATTTGCAAACTTCCCAGTAACTTAATCTGCATGATCTGAGTTTAGTCAAATTGTCTGCTAGTCATTATTCTTTTTACATGAATCGGATAAATGGCAGTAATCAGACAAACAAATGCCCCATCATGATGCATATTTATAATCTATATTAATAGCATCTGACAAAAATTAAGAGCGAAAAACATGAGCAGGAATTCAGCCACTATATTTAATCAAGCACCCACAAAATTTCACTGCCAGCGTTTTATTCAACAGCTGCACATGATTTTGCTGTGTGTGCTTGTACCGGTTTTTTTCTTAGTCACCACAAGCACTGCTCACGCAACAGCATCATTAACGCTGGCACATGTCAGTGGCCACGATGACCCTATTGGCAGAGGTGGAGATCAGTTTGCAAAAAATCTTGAGCAGGTTTCTAAAGGCAAAATGACAGTAAAAGTCATACCTGAAGGTGCGCTGGGTGGAATTCGTGAGATATGGGCACAAATGCAGGTTGGTGCCGTGGATATGCAGGTTATTGACCTTGGGGCCATCAGCATGCTTAAACCCGCAAAAGCTATGCAGGTTGTTATGCTGCCTTATTTATTTGAAAGCCAGGAGCATTTCCGCACCTTTACAAACAGTGAACTGCGTGCAGAAATGACGGCAGACATAATGGATAAAGCCGGTATTCGTTATCTGGGTATCGTGGCAGACAGGTCACCCCGGATTATTTCAACCACAGGTAAAGTAGTGAAATCGGTGAAAGATGTCGCGGGTCTGAAAATACGTGTTCCCGGACACCCGATGTTTATCAAAGTATTCAAATCATGGGGAGCTGTCCCCACTCCAATTAGTCCCTCAGAAATGTTTATGGCGCTCAAGTCCGGCCTGGTTGAAGCAGAAGATAATGGCATAGCAATGCTGGTCAATACATCTAACAGAGAAGTTATAAAAAGTGTCACCCCCATTAACTGGACGCATGCTGGTGTTGCTGCCTGGATTGCCGAGTCACGCTGGAAACTATTATCCGAGCAACAGCGTACGTGGATAAATGAGGCTATTACGCTCACTGAACAAACGTCTGCCCGGGAATATAAGCAACGGATGCAAGATGCACAAACAAAGCTGACTGAACTGGGTATTGCAACACAAGAAGCAGACATAGAGAGCTTTAAAACTGCAATCCACAATTTTCATGAACAATTTGATGACATCTGGCCAGCTGGCACTGTGGAAAAAATAAAAGCTATGGCAGATTGATTCCGCTTAATTCATGTGTATAGCAACTATCAGACAATGGGCGCTTGCAATCACTTCGCGATTGCTTGCTTTATCGCTTTGCCTGTTGGTATTACTGGAATGTATTGAGATAGTTCTCCGCTATGGCTTTGCTACCACCCTGCTCTGGTCAGCAGACGTTTCCGCTTTATTGCTGCTTTCTCTGGGCTGGCTGGGAGCGGGACATTTATGGATAGCAAGAAATCACCTTGTTGTTGATTTGTTTCAGGGGCGTTTCCCGCGTTTTTTTAAGTACACAAGTGTAGCGGCTGAAGTGGTTGCATTGTCCGGTCTTATCTGGCTCACTCCAAAAGTAATGCAAGTAATGGCTATCTATGCGGACATCATCATGCCGGCACTCGAAGTGCCCGCAATAGTAAGATTTATTCCTCTGGCGCTGGGCATGTCTCTTATTTTTCTGGGGACAATACTCAATTTATTAACTGTTATGTTGAACGCCACTGGTGCAACAGCCTGATGGATAGTACTGTTTCTCAGTTCCTGCTGTTGGTTGGTGTCTTTCTAATCATCACTGCTTTACGTTTACCTGTATTTCTGGCAGTTATTTTATCGACGGTTAGTTACACCCTGATATATCCCCATATGCCGGATATAGCGCTGGTACAGACGATGCTGTCCGGGTTGGATAAACCGGCATTTGCAGCCATTCCCTATTATTTTCTATTGGGATCGATCATGGGTGCAGGCGGTATGACAACCCGGTTACTACGGCTGGCGCGAGCATTGTTTTCCTGGTTCCGGGGCGGACTGGCACACGTCAATATCGGCGCCAGCATGTTATTTGGTGGCATATCCGGTTCGGCAGTAGCTGATGCATCCGCCATCGGTTCGTTAATGATTCCAGCGATGAAAAAAGATGGTTTCCCCGCAGCTTATGCCGGAGCTGTTACTGCTTCTTCTGCTTCAATTGGTTTATTGATCCCACCATCTATTCCAATGGTGATGTTTGGGTTATTCAACAATGTGTCGGTGGGAGATTTGTTTCTGGCCGGAATTCTACCGGGTGTATTGATGGGCATATACCTTTCAGTGGCTGCCTGGTGGACAGCTAAAAGAAGGCAACACCCGCAGTCTGCCTGGTCTGGCTGGGGTGAAGTGTGGAATGCGCTGAAAGACAGTGTTCTGGTATTAGTTTTACCTGTGCTGATTACTGTCAGTTTATACGCTGGTATCGCAACACCTACAGAGGTTGGCGCAGCTGCTGTAGTTTATACAGTGGTGGTTAGTGTGTTTGTTTATAAAGACATATCGTTGGCTATGTTAATAGAAACGATTCTGGCTTCAGCGACCGAAAGTGCACAAATTCTCAGTATTATCGCGGTGAGTGGTGGGGCGCTATGGATATTTGCCAATATGGGTGCAGCTGATGCGCTGATTGATAATGTTTCCGCTTTTCAGTTCTCTGTCACACAGTTGCTATATGTCATTGCATTTATTCTGGTGATCGCCGGAACCGTAGTTGGCCCGGGCTTATTGATGATTCTTGTAATACCGCCTTTTACCACGCTTGCGGTCGCCAATGGCATTGATGTGTTGCATTTTGCGGTAGTCGCAGTATTTGCTTCCGCCGTTGGTCTGGTAACGCCGCCGGTTGGAATATTGTTATTTCTCACCGCCAGCCAGTCCGGAGCCAGTATAATGACGATATTGAAAGAGATGGTGCCGTTTTATATTGCCCTGATATTATTATTGATCTCGCTGATTTATTTTCCGGTGTTATCGGTTGGGGTCGGGCAGCTGTTATAGGAGGACTGTTGGCTTTGCAGCCACAGCTGCCCGTTAACTGAACGTTCTGTTGTTACAATGTTCTGGCCACTCGAAATCCAAGGCCGTGTGTCCATTGTGGCCGGTGTTTTTCACCAAGCCTTTCACGACGAGCCGAACGCAGGTTTTCCTGTATGTAGATCCATGAACTACCACGCATCACACGTTCCACATCATCCCCTCTTTTTGTGCAATCAGTTTCCCATGCAGAACCATCAACCGGTGCGCCCTCGTAGTTACGATGATAACAATCCTGTACCAATTCAGAGAGATTGCCATGCATGTCAAACAAACCGAATGCATTGGCGGGAAAACTACCAACCTCTACAGCTTGTTTGAGGTTCTTACCCGTTACAGGACAACCGCTGTCATCCCAGGCGAAGTCCCCCTTGTAATTCGCATGATCATTACTAATACACTCTCCGGTAGAAAATGGTGTTTGCGTGCCCGCACGTGCCGCATATTCCCACTCAGCTTCCGAGGGCAATCGGTATTTTTTACCGGTTTTTTCATTCAGCCAGATAATATACTCCTGAGCGTCTTCCCAGCTCATACTAACTACAGGCTGTTTACCGCCACCCCACAACTTCCTCGCGTTAAACGTACAGCCTTTCTGTTTGACACATTCATCCCACTGGTCAAACGTCACTTCGTATTTACCCATCTCAAAAGGTTTGATGCTGACGTTGCGAACCGGTAGTTCATCAGGTCGGCAATACTTACCACTGACACAACCCATCTGGAATTTACCGCCCTCGATTTGCACCATCTCAGGCTCAAAAGGCAAATATTCTGCAACAGCAATATTTGCTGCCAGAATTAGGTATGCTGCTGAAAAACCGGAAAGGGTAAACTGTATTTTATTCATGTTCGTATCTCCAACGTGAAAGATTATCGCTACTTCAGCAGCGCCGGATAACCAGCCGTTACCTGCTCAGCAACCTGTTTCCCCATCGCCTTTCCAACCTCAGTCGAGTTACGGTAATGCACACCTTCCCAAACACGGGCATCTGACACTTCCTGTACAAAGGTATCGATCGTTTTCCAACTCCGGGTGGTACCATCGGCCGTAGTGCTTGCAGTACTCAACACTGGTGCCGGATCAGACCCCAGATCAGCTTTCAACGCTGTGCCAATCGCACTGGCCACAATACAATGCGCACAGGGGTATTCCGGATGCATCGGGTTATTGACCATCGGCTTCCAGTTGGCAACCCGTTCGGTGGCATCATTGTTATCCTGGTCACCATTGCGGATAGCAGTCATTGGGCGCCAGAACTGGTAATGGTATTTCGCTTCAAACACAGCAATAATAGAATCATCAATGGCTTGGGTCGCCATCGCAAACAACCTGGCATTTCGGGTCAGATCACGGCCCTTCTGGTCTGTAACCGAGCGAATAATTGGCTGAAACGTTTTCGGTGAAGTGCTTATCCAAAACTGAGCGGCAGCAGACTGATCAGCAGTACGGGTTTTACTGTTTAGCGCACCAACTTCTTTAATCTCATTATAATCAGTTGCCCATTGTTCACTGTCCAGAGCAGGTGGTGGATCAGGGCGAAACTGATCAGCAGAAGTCAATGACCAGGGCAGACGATTCATGCTCCAGGTAGACGCCACCGGAGTCACCGTAGGGACATAAGTTCCCGGTGTAGTTAGCGGGCGATAAGTCTCCGGTATACCTGTTTTATCCTTGGCACGCATAGCAAGCACAGACTCGGCGGCCTGTGTACCAACAGCAATACCGGCATCACGGGATTTTCCTTCCGGGATACTGCTAATAACGGCATTGTAACTTTCATCAATTGTTGCTTGCGATTTAGGTAAGAGCTCGTTCAGTATATGCCGGTTAGCAGCAGCAATAGCTGCAGCCACCGAAGCATCTGCTGGTGCCTCAATCACAGGCTCTGTAGCCGGATAGCGTTTATTAATCGAATTGACTGCGACATAAACACTGGTCTGAACCAGTGCCACAGCACGATTAGCCAGATCTGGTGGCTTTATCGCATCACCAATGATATCAACCGCTTTGGTGTTCCAGTCGGTTACTGTGTCCGAAAAAGACACTGGAGAATACAGCATGGTGGCCAAAATTGCTGCAAGCAAATATTTAGGTTCATGTTTCATAAGAAATTCCCTCCGGTTGTATTCCATTTGCCAGCAGTGCGGCAAAAGTTCACGACGCAAAAACTAAAGAGGCCAGGCTTCTGTCTGAATGCTGTTGCACACGTGCTTATCAGTTGATGCATATACTTAATCTCCTTCTTTTGATAATTTTTAGTAGCCTGAATAAGCACACAGTCATTTATATTTTCAGGATTCCTTTCCCTGCTGCCTTAGCTCACGGGCCTTGAGCATTTGAAAATTACAAATGTGCTGCTTATGTAAGACTCATGAACAGTCTGCCAAAGCTAACGTTCGCGAATCGTTCGGATGATATTAAGAGGTAAAAATATTTTACATTCCTGAAAATGCAGGTGACTATGGGTTACGGGTTGATGAGCAGCAACAGCATATTATGCATGGTAGGAAGGGGTATTGATCATGCTGCATTCATGTGAGTCATGCTGGCTGACAAGCCATAAATCATGCTAGCATCGGGTTCACTCGGTTGCATGCCCGTTAATCAATGTGCTTGCAACTGATTGGTTGAGGAACCCCATGCCGGAGTATATTCCTAACTCCGCAAACAGAATGTAGCTGTTATGTCATTCGACTAACACAGGAGGAGAAAATATGAATAAATTTAGAAAGCTCACGCTAAGTTTAAGCATTGCTGCAGCTTTATTAAGCAGCACGCTGACCACTCAGGCCGTGGCCGATGAACCTAAACAAGGGGGCACGCTGGTCGCTTCCCTTGGCTCAAATGTACGCAATCTAAACCCTGCCGTGCAATCCGGTATCGCCACTGGTTTCCCTGGCTCACAGTTATTTGCTGCCCCATTACGCTACGATGAAGACTGGACACCACAGCCTTATCTGGCAAAAAGCTGGGAAGTAAGCGAGGATGGTTTAAAGGTCACTCTGAATCTGGTGGATAACGCTAAATTCCATGATGGCAAGCCGGTGACTTCGGAAGATGTGGCATTCTCGGTTGATGTCATTAAAGAACACCACCCCTTCAAATCCATGTTTGCGCCGGTAACTTCGGTCGATACGCCGGATGCGCATACTGCCGTACTCAACCTGTCACAGCCGCACCCTGCCCTCATGCTGGCCATGTCTGGTCAGTTAATGGCGATTATTCCGAAGCACATTTATGGCGACGGCGAAAACCCAAAGACGCACCCACGCAATACCGAAAACGTGGTAGGCTCCGGCCCGTTTAAGCTGGTCGAGTACAAAAGCGGCGAGCATGTGATTCTGGAGCGTTTCGATGACTTCTTTATGGAAGGCCGCCCTTACCTCGATAAGATGGTCATTCGGATTATTGCTGACCCGGCGGCACGTGCACTGGCGTTGGAAAGCGGCGAAGTGGATTTTGGCTCGTTTGAAGTTGCCCCACAGAATATCAATCGTCTGAAGAAAGTTGACAGCCTGACCGTGACGCCAAAAGGCTATGGCGCGATTGGCCCGATTGACTGGCTGGCGCTGAACACCACGCGTGGCCCGCTGAAAGAAAAGAAAGTGCGTCAGGCGATTGCTTATGCGGTAGACAAAAACTTCATTCTGAAAGCGATTCAGCGTGGTACCGCCGCAAATGCACCTACCGGTGTCCACCCAGATAGCCCGTTCCACAATGCTGATGTGGAGCAGTATGAAGTTGATCTGGACAAGGCGAATGCCCTGCTGGACGAAGCTGGCTTTAAGAAAGACGGTGACGGCAAACGTTTTGGCCTGACTATTGATTTTGGCTGGGGCGAGCTGAAGCCTAACGCTGAATACGTGCGTGGTGCGTTGAAGAAAGTCGGTATTGATGTCACAGTACGCGCCAGTGCTGACTTCCCGACCTGGGCCAAGCGCATGGGTGAGATGGACTTCGATATGAGCTGGGACACCGTATTCAACTGGGGTGATCCGGT
>JBMZDK010000128.1:0-10949 GCA_049614265.1 Thiolinea sp. | reverse complement strand
TGACGCATCTGTGTAAAGAAGCGCAGCCGCTGGTGCGATTCCGTACCGGTGACATTATTACGCTAACCGGGACGGACAAAGCGGCCTGTGGGCGCACGGTGCCAAGCATTTTGACGCTTAGCGACCTGTCTGCCCGCATTAGCCTGAGCATGGCTCACTGGCAGCAGGGCTGATATTGCTCAGGGCAAGTCGTGAGTGGATCATTTGCTTGTCAGGCTAAGCCCGCTATTTTTGCCGGTGATGCTGTGATTTCATGCTCCGGTTGTTCCATCGTGACCCGTTGTGTCACCCGGCGATGCGGCCAGTAATCAGCGAGTGCATAATGCTGTGTCACACGGTTGTCCCAAACAGCAAGGCCGTTTTTCTCCCACTGATGATTGATGGTAAATTCAGGCTGCTGCATCCAGTTAAGCAGGAATTGTAAGATGCTGCGAGCTTCACGGAAATGTACATCTTCACCTTTAATTTCACGGGTGAAGGTTTCATTGACATAGATGGCTTTGCGTCCGGAAACCGGGTGAGTAATGACAACGGGATGTTCCGTCGGGCGAAAAGCGGTCATAACTTCGGTTAAACGATCGATACCTTTACTTTCCAGTAAATTATAAAAGCCACTAACCTCCCAGGTGTGGACTCCGGTCAGGGTTTCCAGATAGTCTTTCATCCCGGCCGACAGACCATCATAAGCTTTACTGGTGCTCATAAAACCGGTATTGCCACCGACCTCCGGTGTTTCGGTAATCTGAATAACGGAACCGAGGGGAGGGGTTTTCTGCCAGCTAAGGTCAGTATGCCAATAATTAATTTCCGGTGGTGTATCCCGGTCAAACACGATCATTTCAATGGCTTCAGCCCCTTCTTTGCGCTGAAAGAAAGAGCCTTTTGCTAGCGGTCCAAAACAGCTGGCCAGCTGTGTGTGTTGCTCCGGGCTGATTTCCTGTGGCGGAAAGAACAATACCTCAAAATCCATGAGCGCCTGATACAGTTCTGTTTTGGTGGTGTCATCCATTTCCTGAGTCAGATCCAGGCCTTCAATGTTTGCGCCAAAGCGGGGCAGGATTTGTTTTGGAGTGAAACGGCTGTAACGTCCGGCAATGTCGATAGATTCCATTTCTTTAAGTGGGGCACCTGCGCGCATACTGTTTCCTCCAAGTGTCAGGGTGTCTTTACCGGCATCTAAGCATTTTTTCTGGACTTTTGTCCAGTTTGTTGCTCACATACTCTTATCACGAATAAATAGCAGGAGGAGACCGTATGTCCGGCAAAATGATGCACCAACAGTTAACCATTGGCTCACTGATTGAACATGCCGCCCGTTATCATGGTGCTACTGAGGTAGTCTCCGTGGAAACCAATGGTGGTTTACGACATTCCAGCTGGGGTGAAATTGAGTCCCGCGCCCGTGGGTTGGCGTCTGCTTTGAGCAAGCTGGGAGTGGAGCAGGGGGATCGTTGTGCAACCATCGCCTGGAACAACTGCCGCCACCTGGAGATTTATTTTGGTGTGGCCGCCGGTGGTATGGTTTGCCACACCATTAATCCACGTCTTTTTCCTGAGCAATTGATTTACATCATTAATCACGCTGCTGATAAGGTATTGTTTCTTGATAAAACATTCCTGCCGATTGCCGCTAAGCTGGGTGAACACCTGAAAACAGTGAAGCACATTGTGCTGATGAGCGGACGTGATGAGGAAGCTGCCGCGATGGTTGATGGCCTGCTGTTTTTTGATGAGCTGGTAGCCGATGGTGATGCAGATTATGTCTGGCCGGAGCTGGATGAAAACACGCCTTCCAGTCTGTGTTATACCTCCGGAACCACCGGGAATCCAAAGGGTGTGGAATACACGCACCGGTCCACTGTTTTGCATTCGATTGGCGGTAATCAGCCAGACGGGTTGGCTGTGTCGGCGAAAGATACGGTATTGCCTGTTGTGCCGATGTTCCATGTCTCAGCCTGGGGCGTGCCTTATATTGCTGCCGCTGTTGGTTGTAAGCTGGTGTTGCCCGGCCCGGGTATGGATGGTAATAGTCTGGTTAAGCTGATTGATGGTGAGAAAGTGACGCTTGCTCTGGGTGTGCCAACAATCTGGATGGGACTGCTGGCGGCACTGGCGGAAACCGGTAGCCAGGCTGAAAGCCTGAAACGTACTGTTGTGGGCGGCTCAGCCTTACCTCCGTCGATGATTCCGACTTTCCGCGATAAATACGGTGTGGAGCTGATTCATGCCTGGGGGATGACCGAAACCAGCCCATTGGGCACTTTGAATCAACTGTTACAGGTGCATGAGGATCTGTCTGCTGAAGAGCAGGCAGCCATTCGCATCGGACAGGGGCGACCCCCCTGGGGTGTGGAGCTGCGTATTGTGGATGAAGAGGGCGCGCTATTGCCGAATGACGGTGAAACACAGGGAGATTTGCAGATCCGGGGGCACTGGATTGTCGATACCTATTTTGGCATGGAAGAGAGCGCACTGACGGCGGATGGCTGGTTTGATACCGGCGATGTGGCCACGCTGAATGAACAGGGCTATATGGTAATTCGGGATCGTTCCAAGGATATTATTAAATCCGGAGGGGAATGGATTTCTACGGTTGAGCTGGAGAATACCGCGATTGCGCACCCCGGTGTGGCGAATGCGGCGGCGATTGCTGCCCGACATGAGAAGTGGGATGAACGGCCGGTGTTGCTGGTCATGAAAGCGGCTGGTGCTGACCTTGCGGAAGAGACATTGTTAGCCTTTTATGAGGGTAAAGTTGCGAAGTGGCAGATTCCGGATAAGGTGATCTTTGTTGATGAACTACCGTTGGGAGCGACCGGAAAAGTGTTGAAGAATAAGCTGCGGGAACAGTATGGCGATGTCCTGCTCTAAAACGCAAAAGCGGGAGCTGAAAAAACGTGAATTAGTGGATAGCGCGCTGCTGACGCTGGCAAAACTGGGATATGCCCGCGCCAGCCTGCGCGATATTGCTAAACAGTGCGGTGTTTCGGTGGGCGTCATTCACTATTATTTTGAAGATAAAGATGAGCTGATTAAACACTGTGTACTGATTTATAAAGAACAGTTCCTGGACAAGATTCAGCGTGTGGTGACTGAGGCCGCCACTTACGATGAGTTAATTGAAGGCTTTTTCGATCAGCTGGTGACAGCGGTGGCGGATGATGCGGAATCGCACCGGCTTTGGTATGACATTCGCTCACAGGCGTTGTTTGAACCTGCTTTGCAAACCATTGTTGCGGATATTGAAAATGCGATGATTGCACAGTTGCAGGAGGTGTTGCAGCGGATTAATGCACTGGGCAAAGATACGGGTAAGGTGAATCATCTGAATTTTTATCTGCTGCTGGAATCTCACTTCCGTTACTGGCTGCAAAAGAAGCTGTGTGAAGGGGACATGGATGCCCCCGCCAAAATGAAACAGGCTTTATATGCGAGCGTTTGCTGGGATTGATACAGCCCGGTTAGTCATCAGGCAATACAATCGCCCGCGCCCTGATTAACCGCTGTTCTTCCTGTTCAATTTCTGTAAACCGGTCCCGTACATCACGAATATGGTCTACTGCAGCATGCTCTGCCCGTTGGGGATGGTGGTCGACAATAGAGTTATAAATCAGCCGGTGATAATCATCAATCCGGCTTTTTGCATTATCCCGGTGGTAGAGATTGTCGACTGAAACCAGCACACTGTCCTGCATTAAACGCATCAGATTCTGCAGGGTGTGAATCAGTACTGCATTATGGGAAGCCTCATAGATTGAACGGTGAAATGCAAAATCCAGCTTCGCCGATAACTCCCGGTTATTGTCATCAACCTTGGTTTCATTCATGGCATTAAAAGCCTGAGTAATGCGATAGATATCTCTTTCTGTACCCCGTTTGGCGGCAAGGCGGGCGGCTTGTCCTTCCAGGCCTTCCCGCACTTCCAATAAGTCATACAGCATTTTTGGATGGTCAACGTAGAGGCGGTTAATGGCATTGTCGCGTTCTGAATGGCGAATGATTCCGGTGACAAATGAACCCATACCATGACGGGTTTCAATAATACCGCGCCCCTGTAGCTCTTTCATTGCTTCACGAATAAGCGGGCGTGAGGCGTTGAGACGGCTGGCCAGCTGTCGTTCTGACGGTACTTTGTCGCCAACCCGTAGCGAACCATCAAGAATTAATGCTTCCAGCTGGCGGGCGATTGCCGCTGCGCGTGAGGATTTAGTTAATTGTTTACTCATCTGTTTTGCTCTGTAAACGGGCTTATCGCTGGTCATACCAGTAGATTCACGGGAACAGTGACCGCATCATAGTAGCTTAACTTAATGAAATACAGTGGAGTAATTCTACTATTAGTGGGATGCATATATTGAGTATATAAACAAGTGGTATGACCAGCTGTAAATGTAATAGACAAACTCCCCACGGGCTTGTAAGTTCAACGCGAATTTGCAGGCCGCTCATGAGCAACAGGACAATTACATGACAGGAAATGCCCCCACCGCCGATATATCGATTAATCAGCAGGACTTAGCAGCTGCTTTGCGTCGTTTTATTGATCCGGAATATGTCATAACCGATAGTGAAACCCAGCGGGTTTATGAGTGTGATGGCCTGGCGGCTTATTGTGAGATGCCAATGCTGACGGTACTGCCGGAAACGACGGAACAGGTACAGGGCGTTTTAAAGCTGTGCCATCAACACAATGTGCCGGTTGTTGCGCGGGGGGCTGGGACTGGTTTATGTGCCGGTGCCACGCCGAATCAGTACGGTGTTCTGCTTTCCATGGCGAAATTCAGTGAGATTCTGGAAATTGATACTGAGGCTCGTCTGGCACGCCTGCAGCCCGGAGTGCGTAACCTGGCGATTAGTGAGGCCGCTGCGGAATATGGCCTTTATTATGCGCCTGACCCTTCTTCTCAGATTGCCTGTTCCATTGGCGGCAACGTGTCGGAAAATGCAGGTGGTGTGCATTGCCTGAAATACGGCCTGACCGTACATAACGTGGTGCAGGTCAAGTTGTTAACCGTTGAAGGTGAGGCGCTGACGCTGGGGAATGAGGGGTTGGACGGCTATGGAGCAGACCTGCTGGCCCTTATCCATGGTTCGGAAGGTTTGCTGGGGGTGATTACCGAAATTACGGTGCGTTTGCTGCCAACACCGGAATGTGCACAGGTGATTCTGGCCGGGTTTGATTCTGTGCAAACAGCAGGTGATGCTGTGGGCGAAGTGATCGCGCGAGGCATTATTCCCGGTGGTATGGAAATGATGGACAGCTTTGCGATTGAGGCTGCGGAGGCGTTCGCACAGGCGGGCTATCCGGTGGATGCAGAGGCTTTATTGCTGTGTGAACTTGATGGCAGTGCGGAAGAAGTGGCGGAGTACATTACAACCGTCGTGGCCTTGTTTGAAGAACTGGGGGCGACCAGTATCAGGGTGTCGCAGAGTGAAGAAGAGCGTCTGTTGTTATGGAAGGGGCGCAAATCTGCTTTTCCGGCTGTGGGGCGTTTGTCACCGGATTATTATTGCATGGACGGCACGATACCCCGTGGCCAGCTGGCGTATGTGCTGACGGAGATTAATCGTATGTCAGAGGAGTATGGCCTGCGCGTGGCTAATGTTTTCCACGCTGGTGACGGAAATCTGCATCCGCTGATTCTGTTCAATAGCAGTATTGAAGGCGAGTTTGAACGCACTGAAGAGTTTGGCGGGCGGATTTTGGAATTGTGCGTTGAGGTCGGTGGCAATATTACCGGTGAGCACGGTGTGGGACTGGAAAAACTACGCCAGATGCCCGCACAGTTTGCTGATGCTGAAATCAGCCAGTTTCATGCCATTAAAGCCGCATTCGATCCGGTGGGAACACTGAATCCGGGTAAAGGTATTCCAACCCTGAAACGTTGTCAGGAATATCGCACGCTTCAGGGGCAACAGGGGGATAATGTTCAGGGAGGGCATCATCATGCCTGATTTGAGCCGGCAATTACTGGAACAGGTAAATAACGCCCTGAGTGACAACACGGCACTCTCGATTCAGGGTAATAAGACCAAGTCGGCCCTGGGGCGTTCACCACAGCAGGAAATGACCGAGCTGGCAGTGAGCGGGCATAGTGGTATCGTAAAATACGAACCGGGTGAGCTGGTGATGACGGCACGCGCCGGAACGCCTCTGGCGGAGATTGATGAAGCCTTATCCGGGCAGGGCCAGATTCTGGCCTGTGACCCGCGTCGTTATGCTGGTCAGGCAACACTGGGCGGTTCATTAGCCACGCATCAGTCCGGCCCGGGGCGTCCCTGGCTGGGATCGTTACGCGATCATGTGCTGGGTGTGCGGCTGATCAATGGTAAGGGTGAGCATCTGCGTTTTGGTGGCCAGGTCATGAAAAATGTCGCCGGTTACGATGTTTCACGCCTGCAGGCCGGAGCGATGGGGACGCTGGGGGTGATTACGGAAGTCAGCTTCAAGGTGTTGCCAAAGCCGGATTACAGCCTGACACTGAGTAAACAAACCGGGCTGGTTGCCGGGCATCAGCTGATGAAACAGCTTGGTGGCAGCACAAAACCACTGACCGGCATGGCGTGGGTAGATGATTGTCTGTACCTGCGTTTGCAGGGTTCGCGTCAGGCCGTGGAAGCGACGGCACGGCAATGGCAGGCAGAATATCAAACTGAAACGGCAGACCCTGAACAGGGTGAGCTGTTCTGGCTGCAGCTGCGGGAGCACGAACTGGACTTCCATCAGCAGTCTGAAGCCGGTGATGGAGATAAACTCTGGCGTTATTCTGTGAATCCGCGCACCGGGCCGTTTATGACCGGTGAGCGCTGGTTATTTAACTGGGGCGGCGCCCAGCGCTGGCTACGGGGTGGATTCGATTTGGAGGCACTGACTGAACATGCTGAGGCTTCCGGCGGCGAGGTTTGTTTATATGAGGGGGGTGATGCGGAAGAGGAACGTATGCTAATGAATAACCCCGCTTTACGCCGTATCCAGCAAAACCTGAAAGCATCACTTGACCCACAGGGCATTTTTAACCCCGGCAAGCTGTTTAGCTGGCTGTAATCTGATCCGGAGCCATTATTATGCATACCGAATTACATCCACAGCTGGCCGGAAACCGCGAAGCCGAGGAAGCGAAGTCCATTATTCAGGCTTGTGTGCACTGCGGGTTTTGTACTGCAACCTGTCCGACTTATCAGCACTTTCATGATGAACGCGACGGGCCGCGCGGGCGGATTTACCTGATTAAACAGCTATTGGAAAATAATGAAGTCAGTGCGAATACACAGAAACACCTGGATCGTTGTCTGAGCTGCCGCAGCTGTGAAACTACCTGTCCATCAGGCGTGCGTTACGGGCGTTTGGTGGATATTGGCCGCAAGATGACGGAAGACCGTGTGCCACGTAGCCCACTGGCCAAACTACAGCGACAGGCATTGCGGCAGTTTGTGCCATACGAGAAACGCTTTGGTACGCTGCTGAAGCTTGGCCAGGTTGCCAGACCGGTTTTGCCTGCTGCACTGAAAGCAAAAGTGCCGGTGAAGCGTGCGGCCAGCCCCTGGCCGGTCAATAGCCATCCCCGTAAAATGCTGGCGCTGCGTGGTTGCGCGCAGGGTATGGCAACGCCCAATACAAATGCAGCAGCTGCACGTGTGCTGGATAAACTGGGTATTACCTTAGCAGAAGAACCGAATGCCGGTTGTTGTGGTGCGGTGGATTATCACCTCTCTGCGCATGAGGCTGGTTTGAATGCGATGCGTAAGAATATTGATGCCTGGTGGTCTGCTATTGAAGCGGGTGCTGAAGCGCTGGTAATGACGGCTTCCGGCTGCGGGGTTATGGTGAAGGAATACGGTGAGCTGTTAGCACAGGATTCGGAGTATGCAGCGAAAGCGAAGCGGGTGTCTGAGCTGACAAAAGATATCAGTGAAGTTTTGCTGGCCGAGGATTTGACACAGCTTAAAGCGTCTGTGCAGACAAAAACGGCTTTTCATTGTCCCTGTACTTTACAGCATGGCTTGCAGCTAAGCGGAAAAGTGGAACAGATTCTGCAGCAGGTCGGTGTGCCGCTGACAAAAACCAAGGACAAGCACTTATGTTGTGGATCGGCGGGAACTTATTCAATATTACAGGCGAAAACCAGTCAGGCGTTGCTGGATAAAAAGCTAAAGGCACTAACGATTGATGCACCAGAACAAATAGTCACCGCGAATGTGGGCTGTCAGCTGCATTTGGCAACAAAGTCTGAGGTGCCGGTTAAGCATTGGATTGAGTTGTTGGCTTAAGTATTGTACAGGGCTTGCTTAGCGTGCCGCCAATTACTCATAAAAATCATTGTAGCTGTCTCGCAGTGAATCCCTGTGCCCCCAACCTTCCGTAGCATTTCGGGCAATACTCTTTGCCCGCTCCTCAAACTTATCCAGTAATTGGTGTTTATGCATAAAACGTAGGGTATCTATAAACATGTTTTCCGGACTGACATAGTAATTTTCTCCGTCCGGGTGATATTCTGAGCAAAAGCCAGACGTGCTTTCCACATACGTTAACATCACATCCGCGACCGGGGCTGGTTCATTGGTTAATTTTTTAAAGTCATTGACAGCTTTGCGGGCAACTGAGAAACGTGCTTTTGGAAAGCTGCGTGCAGTTCCTCCAAATTCTTTTATTATAATGTCTTTGTATTTTTTTGCGATATCATCAATGTTGGTATGTTGTGCCTGATAATACTCTTTGACTTGTGGAAAAGTCTTATAAAGTTCAGCGATTTCTATGATAAGTTGCTGCTGAGTTTTTTCAGTCAGATGTTTTTTAAGTTGTGTCAGAGTGAAGTTCTGCTTGGCCATAGTTTTATACTTCAGTTTGTCTTTCATATCAGCGTGTTGGTGTTGGTATATTCAGAATACCGGCGCCGCATGCTGTTCAATATACGTATGATCGCCCAGCAGACCAAGGATGTGGTTTTGCGCTGCCATTAGGACCTGCTGGCGCTCTTCTTCACTCTGGATGCTCTTGGCAATCGCCACTGCGCCAATCATGGTGGCAAGAATCACGCGGGAAGTATTGCGCACACTTTCCGGTGAGGTGATTTTTGGCGCTTGTCTGAGCCTTCTCAGCGCCGTAATCCGCGTCTCCAGTAGCTTCAGGATACTCAGGTAGGACTTTTCATAGACCGTGCGGATTTCCTCACTGTCGCTGCCAATCTCATTGAACAGTACGTTTTCCGGCGACGGGTGATCCCGGCTTTCGCTGGCGCGTAAATTCTGTAAATTATTCACCAGCTGCATCAGGTGATTGACTGAGAACGGGGCTTTCGCCAGTCGCTTGCTTTGTGTGCGCTTTAGTACGGTGAGGAAGGAGGTTTTATACAGGGCTTCCTTGGATTCAAAGTGGGCATAAAATGCACCATGTGTCATCCGGGCCAGCTTCATCACCTGTTTAATCGAGACTTTTTCATAACCAAACTGGCAAAAAAGCTGGGAAGCGCACTCCAGAATGCGTTCCTTTGACTGTTTTTTGTGGTGTTTGGTGTATGACATGGTATTTCCCCGTTTAATGCCCCGCAATCATAGCAAATTCAGGCGCTTCACCGAAGTCCGAATATCCTGTTGTCACGCCGGATTCAGGCTGCTTAACGCTTATATTATCTTGATCATATATTGCGAAAGTTTAGACTTTTCGTCATCGGCATGAAAATTTAAATTGCTTCCCATCAGGTTTGATAATGGCAGCGAATTTTCATGTGAAGCAGAGACAGATATTGATTATTCAGGTGAGAAATGAAGGCGGATATTGTAATTACAGGTATGGGTGCGGTTAGCCCGTTAGGTTGTGGTGTAGATAACGTTTGGCAGCGTCTGATCGCCGGTCAGAGCGGGATTAAACTGATTGACCAGCTGCGCGAAGATGGTAGTCCGGTTTATATGGCCGGTATGGTGCCAACGCATGAAGAAGATGCGGAAGCCGGGCTGAATGCTGAGTCAGTGGTGCCCAAAAAAGAGCTGAAGAAAATGGATCGCTTCACCCTGTATGCAATGGCGGCCGCGCAGGAGGCTTTAGCACAGGCGAACTGGTACCCGGAAAGTGACGAAGATAAAGCTGCCACTGCCACCATTATTGGTTCCGGTATCGGCGGTTTTCCAACCATTACCAATGCCCAGCGTACGATGGAATCGCGTGGATTTAAACGCCTGTCCCCGTTTGTTGTGCCTTCGTTTCTGGCGAATCTGGCAGCGGGTAATGTCTCCATTCGCTACGGTTTCCGTGGCCCGATGGGGTGTCCGGTAACGGCGTGTGCGGCAGGTGTGCAGGCGATTGGCGACGGTGCGCGTATTATCAGCAGCGGCGAAGCGCAGATCGCTCTGGTTGGTGGGGCGGAGGCTTGTGTCGATCCGCTGGCATTGGCGAGCTTTAATGCGATGCGTGCTTTATCGCTGAACCATGATGACCCGCAGGGGGCGTCACGTCCGTTTGATAAAACCCGCGATGGTTTTGTCATGGGTGAGGGCGCCGGACTGCTGGTGATCGAAACCCGTGAACATGCCGAAGCGCGCGGAGCGGAGATACTGGCGGTGCTGAGTGGTTATGGCACCAGCTGTGATGCGCATCATATTTCTTCCGGGCCGGATGATGGTGCCGGTGGTGCCGCTGCCATGCGGGCGGCGTTGAAGCAGGCCGGATTACAGGCGTCTGATATCGGTTATGTTAATGCTCATGCGACATCAACCCCGGTGGGGGATCGTGCTGAAGTGGCTGCGCTGCGTTCCGTGTTTGGTGATGCGGTACAAAACACACCGATCTCCTCAACCAAATCGTCAACCGGTCATTTGCTGGGCGCTGCCGGTGGGATTGAAACGATTTTCTCTGTCATGGCTGTACGCGAAGGTGTATTGCCACCGACGATTAACCTGTCTGAGCCGGATGAAAATATTCAGGATCTTGACCTGGTGCCTAATGCTGCTAAGGAAGC
>JBMZDK010000127.1:0-10995 GCA_049614265.1 Thiolinea sp. | reverse complement strand
AAATCAGCGACATCGCGCCGCTCGCACAACTCAAGCAGCTCAACTCGCTCTACCTTTCTGACAACAAAATCAGCGACATCGCGCCGCTCGCCTCATTAATTGAGAAAGGTATTCCGGTGCGTTTAGACAGAAAGTACGACAATAAAGAAATCGTTGTCGGTGAAAACCCTTTAACCGTCCCTCCCAAAGAAATCATCGAACAAGGCAACCAAGCTGTCCTCACCTACTTGCGTGATCTAAAGGCAGGTACTCAACAGCTAAATGAAGCCAAGCTCATTATCGTCGGCGAACCCGAGGCAGGCAAAACCACCCTAATGGAGAAACTGCTCGACCCTGACTTTAAACCCTGCGAAGACACCAAAAGCACATTAGGTGTTGAAGTTCGTGAAGGCGAAGAAGGTTGGGAATTCCCACACCCGAAAAACCCGGAGAGAAAGTTCACTGCCAATATCTGGGATTTTGGCGGCCAGCAAATCCAGTACATGACGCATCAGTTTTTCCTCACACCAGGTGCAGTATATGTGCTGGTCTCTGCTAATGACCGCAAAGAACCGACTAATTTCCCCTATTGGTTTAAGATTATTCATTTATTGGGTGAGGAACGCGGCGAATATAGCCCCGTCTTGGTTGTACTGAATGAAAAAGATGACAAATTCATCAACAAATTCAACTTCGACAAAAAATTCTATGAAGAACGCTATCCCGAACTACAGATAGTCACTTGCGAGGTAGATTTATCCAAATGTGACGGACAGTACGAGGCACTGCGCTGTCAGGTACAAAACATGCTGACCCGCCTGTCACATGTAAGCAATGAACGCCCTGCCAAATGGGCAGACATTCGCACCAGCCTGCAGCAGCGTGCACAAACCCACGACCACATTAGCTTTGCTGAGTATCAGTCAATTTGTAATCAGCATGGCGTCAATCAGGAAGATAGCCAGCTATTATTCAGCCGCTATCTGCATAAATTAGGCAGCCTGTTACATTTCAGCGAAGACCCCAAACTTCACAACTTCATTATTCTTAACCCGCAGTGGGCGGTGGATGCCGTCTATAGCGTTTTAAATGACAACACCATCGCCCGCAGCGGTGGCGAATTTACCCGTGAACAGGTTGATCAAATCTGGAAATCAAAAACCGATAAAAATGGCGAAGCAAAGTACAACTATGACGAGCGCAATAAGCTGCTCAGCCTGATGGAAAAAGAGAATTTCGAAATCTGCTATCGGCTGGATGACAGCCCGGAACGCTATATTGCGCCACAGCTACTTAACACCGAACAACCCGAATTAAACTGGAATAACAGTGATAATCTGCAATTCCGCTTTCGCTATAAATTTATGCCCGAAGGCATTATTACCCGTCTTATTGTCCGTATGAATGCCTTGATTGCGGATAACTTAGTTTGGCGCAAAGGTGTGGTATTACAGGGCGAGAACTGCCGCGCACTGATACAGGAAGAAGAAAACCGTGATGGCCTGAAAGTCATCGATATTGCCGTTTCAGGTAGAGAATCCGAGCGCAAATTCCTGCTGCGTGAAATACGCAAGGAAGTGAATAGCATTCACAGCAAATGGTTTCGCAATATTGAAGCAGAACAGATGATTCCCTGTCGGTGCGACTACTGCGATAGCGCGGAATGCGCTGAACCGAAATTTTTTGAATACAGCGTCTTACAACGTGCGCAAGATCATGGGCAGCATGAAATACAATGCGACAAAAGATTTCTCAATGTGCCGGTAATGGGTCTGTTAGAAGGCGTTTTCGACAGCAAAGAATTAAAGCAAGAAAGAAACCGCCTCGCTCACTCACAACCTTACCAACACGCACAAGCCGCAGCTCAAAAACTAGACATCAATCTGAATCTCAATACGCAAAGGCCTGGCGATGACCTTCTTCCTCCTGAAACTCACACTGCTGAAAGTCCCGCAGACGAACTCCCCGAAGATTCAATACCTGAGCAGAAACAATGGTACAAACAATGGTGGTTCACCAGCCTGATACCCGCCGGGGTCGTATTGTTTATCGTGGGATTCTTAACCTGGCTTTGGTCAGATTCAATGAAATGGGCAGTCACCGCAGGGCTTATCAGCTGTGCAGTGGCTTATGTCATGGTGTATCTGAATAATCCGGCACGAAGGTTTTTCCGGGCAGCGTGGTTTGTGCTGTTGGGTGTGTTTGCCGGGAACATCTCCTTATTATCAGGAACATTTGGCTACGCCCAACAGGGCGAAAATTCAAACCTCGGGCTGGCTATTAAATGGGGCGATCCAATCCATATCGGATTGAGTGTCGCCTTGATCGTACTCGCCGCGCTATTATTTTTCTTCGACCACTGGCTGGAGCGCAACAAATAAAAAAGCAGGCTATTTCAACCTCAAAATCTCCTCATACAAACTCTCCGCCACCTCAATCCCCGTTTCAACCGTCTCCAAGCGGCTGACAAACCGCCGCGCCCCCGGTAAGCGCGTACCTTCCTGCGCCATTATCGCCTCAAACAGTTTCTCCCCGCGCTCCAGAAACCCCTCAGCATCACCATGTCGCGCCGGATCAATAGCAATCATCAGCTCACCACCCTTCGGCGGCCCACCGCGCCCACCATCATCTTCCGCCGATTCAATACTCAGGAATTCACCAATCAGCGCCCCCGCCAGTAATTCCACCATCATCGCCAGCGCCGCACCTTTATATCCCCCAAAGCCCAGCTGCGCGCCTTCCAGCACCACATTAGGATCAGTGGTCTTCTCACCATCCGGCCCGATCCCTGCGGTTTCCGGCACAGAATGACCATCACGCGCGCAAATCTGAATTTCCCCGCGTGCCATTGCTGAAGAAGCCTGATCAAAGACCAGAGGCGGCCCGTCTTTACGCGGCCAGGCAAACCCCATCGGATTGGTGCCATACAACGGTTTCGTGCCACCGGCCGGAGCAACATAAGGATAAGCCGCTGTAAACGCAAAACCACACAGACCATCATCAGCCAATCGCTCCACCTCGGGCCACATCGCGGCGATATGAAACATATTGACAAAGGCCAGCGAGGCAATGCCATTTTCCCGTGCGCAATCCACCAATGGCTGATGTGCCAGGGCTTGTCCTAATGGCGCAAAACCATTATCACCATCCACCCGGATAACCGCCGGAGCCAGCTGTTCCAGTCGTGGCCGGGCCTTACCATTCGCCCGCCCGGATTTCACCGCCGAGCAATACCAGGGCAGGCGAAATAAACCATGCGAATAACAGCGATCACCTTCCGCCTGAATCATCCGGTCAGCCACCGCTACCGCATTCTCCTGATCAAATCCACTGGCCAGCAAACACTCCATAGCCAGCTCATGTGCTGCTTCCAGTGAAAGGTGTACCTGATCCATTGCAAAGCTCCTGCTTAATCCGTGATGACTGCCCGATCTTAACACGGATCATTTAGTTATCGGCAATCACTGTCAATCAGCAGCCGCCACCGTTTCACGCTGAATCAAAGCACTAAACGCTGTATTCAACTGACGATAAACCTCTCCCGGACACTGCTGTATATGGCGATTATCCACTTCCCGCACCGGAATCAGCTTTGCCCCGGTTCCGGTCAGAAAGCACTCATCAGCCGTATACAAATCATAAGGAGTTAACACCGTTTCCCGCGCCGGAATCCCTTCCTGTGGTGCTAATTCCAAAACGGTGTGACGGGTGATACCTGCCAGCGCACCCTCGGTAACCGGCGGTGTTAATAACTCACCATCACGCACGATAAATAAATTATCTGCCGTTCCCTCAGCAACAAAGCCACGGTCATTTAATAAAATCGCCTCATCAACTCCCGCCTGATTCGCTTCCATCCGGGCCATAATATTATTCAGATAATTCAGGCTTTTAATCCGTGAATCCAGGCGATCCGGGGTTAACTTACGTGTGCTGGCAATAATCGTGCGTGCGCCCTGCTCCCGTTGCGCATCGTCAATCATCTTCAGCTGATCAGCAATAATAATGACTCCGGAACGCTTGCAGGTTTGAGGGTTAATACCCAGCGGCCCGATGCCCCGGGTGATCAATACCCGCAGATAGCCTTCATCCAGCGGAGTTGCGGCAATCGTCGCATAAATCGCTGCTTCCAGCTCGTCCATACGGTAAGGAATCGTCAGTTGTAATGCCTGTGCAGAATGCTGCAGTCGCTTCAGATGTCGCGACAAACGAAATACCCTGCGGTTATAAAACCTGATGCCTTCAAAAACGCCATCACCGTATAAAAAACCATGATCAAATACCGAAACCTTTGCCTCAGCCGCCGTAACGATTTCACCATCGATCCAACATCTTGCCTGTGCTGACATGACTCACTCCTGTTTTTACCTTTATGCAGTGATTTCAGCTTAAGGCGATCATGCTTTACAATACAGCTATAGAAAAACAACATTTAACCGGTACAGATGTGTTTCTTCACCCAACTGTACTGATATTCATTGTTAAAACTGTACTGGAAGGCTGATGACGCTATACCACGAGGTCGCCGGAAAAATCAGCGCGTTAATTAATGCGGATGTGTATCCGTCAGGTTCACGTTTACCGGGAGTACGACGCCTGAGTCAGCAGTTTGGGGTCAGTATCTCCACCATTGTCCAGGCACAGCGCCAGCTGGAAAACCGGGGTTTGATTAGCGCCCGCCCGCGCTCGGGTTATTATGTCTGTGAACAACAATGGGAGAAGCCTGCCCTGCCCCAACACTCACAGGCAGAATTAAAACCTGTACCGGTAACCGGACAGGAACTGGTTTTACAGCTGGCCAAGTCCGCAAACCAAGACGACTTTATTCAACTGGGTGCTGCAGTACCTGATACCTCTCTGCTTCCCTTGCGTGCTATCCAGCGTAGTATCACCAAAGCCAGCCGCTACCATAACCAACAGATCGCCACATACACTTTCCCACCCGGCTTACCGGAACTGCAACAACAAATTGCACGCCGTATGCACTTGTCGGGTTGCCAGGTCGCTCCGGAACAAATCCTCATCACCAATGGCTGTCAGGAATCGCTGTCACTGGCCTTACAAACGGTGGCCCGGCCCGGTGATATTATTGCCGTTGAATCACCGACATTTTACGGCTTACTCCAGGTCATTGAAGCTCTCGGCATGAAGGCGCTGGAAATTCCGACTGATCCAAGTGATGGCCTGAGCATTCGTGCGCTGGAGCTGGCTTTGGAGCAATGGCCGGTGAAAGCCTGTGTCTTGATTCCAAATTACAGCAATCCGCTGGGTTGTCTGATGCCGGCAACACGAAAACAGCAACTGGTTGCACTGGCACAACGTCACAACATGCTGTTGATCGAAGATGACGTATATCAGGGACTGGGATTTAGCGGTGAATACCCACCGGCATTATTCAGCCTTGACCAGCAAGATCAGGGGCAGAACGTTATTTATTGTTCCTCCTTTGCAAAAACCATCTCACCGGGCCTGCGTGTTGGCTGGATGGTATTGCCCGACAAGCTTTATCAGCGTGCTGAATACCTGAAATACGTCAGCAACCTTGCCACCCCCACCCTGCCCCAAATGGCTGTCAGCGACTTCCTGCAGCAGGGCGGTTATGAACGCTATTTACGCCGTATCCAGCCCCAATACGCTGACCTGACGGAACGCTTCGCGCGGGCAATCAGCCAGTATTTCCCTGCTAACACCCGCGTCAGCCGACCTGTTGGTGGTTTTGTAATCTGGGTTGAATTGGATGAACGGATTGATACCTTAAAACTGACTCAGGAAGCCTTGCAACAGAGAATTAGTATCGCTCCCGGTATTATTTTTTCTGCCACACAAAAATACCGCCACTGCATTCGCCTCAATTGTGCTCTGCCATGGACAGCCGGGCTAACATCCAGCCTGCAAACACTGGGGGAGCTGTGCCTAAGACACAAAACTTAAGCAGATCGGCATAAACTCCCTGCAATAAAAAATAGCAAAATAACGATAAGCCCTGTATTTAAACACCAAAAATCAGGCATTACTTCTTTTCTTTGCCATATAGAAAAATTAAATTAACAATATAAGAGAATTCTTGTATAGATTGGAGTAGTATTCACCCACATTTTGTGGGCATTAGAAAGGGCAATCGCAATGGCTAATAAACCGTTGTTCAAGAAACTGGTTGCAGGCGGGCTTTTTTTACTCTTAGCCATCTACATCGCAACCATTGTGCCAAGTGCTGGTATTGCCTGGGCCATGGCTATTCTGCTGCTGACCATCTACCTGTTTGCCTTTGAAATCGTCGGCATTGATGTCGCAGCAATTGTTGTTATGGTACTGCTCGGCTTAACCGGTTTGTTCTTTCCGCTCATGGGCCTGGATAAACCGATGGTGCCACCGGATGATTTATTCAACGGATTTTCCAGTAATGCGGTTATTTCGATTATTGCCGTCATGATTATTGGTGCCGGACTGGATAAAACCGGCTTAATGTCTAAAGTTGCCGCATTTATTCTGAAAGTTGGCGGCAAAACTGAAAACCGGATTATTCCAATCATTTCCGGAACGGTAGGCATTATTTCATCGTTTATGCAGAATGTTGGCGCGGCGGCACTATTTTTACCGGTGGTTAGCCGGATATCGAACCGCTCCGGTATTCCCATGTCACGCCTGCTGATGCCGATGGGTTTCTGTGCCATTCTCGGTGGCACGGTCACAATGATCGGTTCCAGCCCGCTGATTCTGCTGAATGACCTGATCCTGACTTCAAATCAGGCTATTCCGGACGCTAATATGCATACCTGGGGGCTATTCTCGGTTACTCCGATTGGCCTCGCGCTGATCATTGCCGGTATCCTCTACTTCCTGTTTGCCGGACACTATGTGCTGCCTGCAGTTAAAGAAAGCGAACATGAGCAGGAAACTACCCTGCAATACCTGAAACGCACCTATGACATTGACTTTGACCTGCTGGAAGTCGAAATTGGCCCGGACAGCCCGTTGTTAGGGCGCAAATTACTGGAGGTGGAAACCGAAAGTAATGTCCGTATTGTCGCCATGAAAGATGGTCTGCAAACCCGAGCTGGTGTTGATTCCCTGGATCGTGATCTTGAATTTAAAAATGGTCAGGTCTTGGGAGTGGTCGGATTACCGGAGCGGGAAGAACGTTTTGTTGAGGATGACAAATTACTGCCGCACAAAGGCACACCGGTCTTCGGCGATCTGTTATCTGATCTGGTATCCGGAATGGCAGAAATTGTTATTCCAAACAACTCTTCCTTAGTCGGCAAATCAGCCATCGATGTCTGGATGCGCAAGCGTTATGGCATTTCGCTAATGGCCATCCTGCGGAATGGTAAAATCATCTACGCTGAAGATGAAAACGTTGATGAAATCCGTGCTGTCCCCTTTCAGGCCGGCGACATGATTATGGTTTACACCACCTGGGAAGCGCTGGAGCGACTGGAAGCAGACCGTGATTTTATTATCATCACAGAATACCCGCACCGCGAAAAAGAGCGCCCTCATAAAATTAATGCTGCTTTGCTGTTCTTCGGTATTGCTCTGTCCCTGGTCTTATTCACTGACCTGAAACTCTCAGTCGCCCTGCTCACCGGTGCAATCGGTATGATTTTATCCGGCGTGCTACGCATTGATGAAGCCTATGAAGCTGTGTCCTGGAAAACGGTGTTTCTGCTCGCCAGCCTGATACCTCTTGGCTACGCTGTCGAGTCAACCGGCACAGCAAAATGGATTGCGGAAGGTGTGCTTACCGTGGTTGGTGATTTGCCAATATGGGGTATTCAAACGGTACTCGCTTTACTGGCGACAGCATTCACCTTAGTAATGTCAAATGTTGGCGCAACAGTGCTGCTCGTACCACTTGCCGTAAACATAGCCATTGGTATAGATGCCAACCCCTCCGTCTTTGCCTTAATCGTCGCCCTGGCAACCTCCAACTCCTTCCTGATTCCCACGCATCAGGTCAATGCGCTGATAATGGGCCCCGCGGGCTATCGTGTGCCGGACTTTATGCGGGCAGGCGGCATAATGACACTGTTGTTCCTGGTGATTCTGATTACGGCGATTAACCTGTTTGGGTATAAATAGCGCCGGATTACAGGTTATTATGGGCTGATTCACTAATCTAAAAGGAGTCAGCCATGCTACGCTGGGGTATTCTTTCCACCGCTAAAATCGCCCGCGAACACATTATTCCTCAGCACCTCAAAGCCAGAGGTAACTGCATCAGTGCGATTGCCAGCCGTGATCCGGCAAAAGCACAAGCTATTGCCACACAATTTCAAATTCCAACCGTATTACCGGATTATGAGGCTTTACTGGCCTCAGAGCAGGTTGATGCCGTTTATATTCCGCTACCCACCTCGCAGCATGTCGAGTGGGCAATAAAGGCAGCTAACGCGGGGAAACATGTACTGGTAGAAAAGCCACTGGCGTTAAAAGCTGACGATATTCTGCCCGTGAAAGCGGCAGCGGAGGCAAACAACATCATTATGGCTGAAGCCTTTATGGTGCATTACCACCCGCAGTGGCAACAGGTTAAAGACTGGCTGGCACAGGGTGCTATTGGCCGTCTCCGTCACATCCAGTCAGCATTTAGCTATTACAATCGCGACCCGGACAATATGCGTAATCAACCCGGATTAGGCGGCGGTGGCATTCCGGATATTGGTGTATATCCGACAGTCACTGCACGCCATGTCACCGGGCAGGAACCATTACAAGTCAGAGCAGACATTGAATTTGATGCTGAGTTTGGCACCGACAGCTACGCCAATATTCAGTATAAATTTGCGGATTTTGACATGAGTTTTTATGTTTCCACCACGATTGCCCAGCATCAATCAATGCGGCTGCATGGTGAAGAAGGCTATATTCAGGTCGATGCACCATTTAACGCTGAGCTATACGGCGATGTCAGTATTAGTTTATGGAATCAAAACCACACTCAGGTGCAAAGCATACGTTATGGCGGCATCAACCAATATCAGCTCCAGGCAGAAGCCTTTGCCGATGCGGTGGAAGATGGCGATGCATCAGCCTTGTTTAGCCTTGATAGCTCAATTGCCAACCAACGGGCGCTTGATGCCATGTTTGTTTCCAATGAGAGTGGCACCTGGGCACAAGTCGGTTAAAGCCGGAAGTGAGTTAACTGCTGACGTTGACCAGCCTGAAAAATGATTTTTCAGGCTGGAAGCAGTAACAACAAACCTACAGCAACATCGCTCAATCGACGTTGCTGTCACACAGCCACAGTACAAATCCATAATCCAGCGCAATATCCTGATAACGCTTAAAACGCCCGGACTTCCCACCATGCCCGGCATCCATATCCGTCTTCAGCAGCAACAAATGATTATCCGTCTTCATATCACGCAGCTTTGCCACCCATTTGGCAGGCTCCCAGTACTGTACCTGAGAATCGTGCAGCCCCGTGGTGACCAACATGTGAGGATAATCTTGTGCCTTGACCTGATCATAAGGGCTGTAAGAGAGAATATAATCAAAATATTCCTTGTCATTCGGATTACCCCACTCATCGTATTCACCGGTCGTTAGCGGAATAGATTCATCCAGCATCGTGCTAATGACATCGACAAACGGCACTTGTGCCACTATGCCTTTGTATAGATCAGCAGCCTGATTCACCACCGCCCCCATCAGTAAACCACCGGCACTGCCTCCCATGGCAAAGCAGTTATCCTTATCGCCATAGTTTTGTTTTAACAGCTCACGGGTTACGTCCTCAAAATCATTGAAGGAATTCTTTTTCTGCAGCAATTTGCCATTGTCATACCATTGCCGCCCCAACTCCTCACCACCACGAATATGGGCAATCGCATACACAACCCCTCTATCCAGTAAGCTGAGACTGGCTGAACTGAAGTACGGATCTGTGCTGCTGCCATAAGCGCCGTAGCCATAAACCAACAGCGGATTGCTGCCATCCTGTTGAAAACGGTCTTTACGGTAGACCAGTGAAACAGGCACTTCGACACCATCACGTACCGTTACCCATAACCGTTCACTCGCATAATTCTGCGGCGTGAAATCGCCCACAACCTCCTGCTGCTTTAGCACTGAACGTTCGCCAGTTGCCAGGTCAATCTCATACTGCGTCGTCGGAGTGGTCATACTGGTATAACCATAGCGAAACCGGGTGGTATCCGGGTTCGGGTTATGACCATGCCATACCGTGTAAGTCGGATCGTCAAAAGTGATTTCCTGTAACTCCGTCTCATCCCAGCGCCGAAATGGCATGTGTGTCAGTCCCTGACTTCGGGTTCCCAGCACCAGAAACTCATCAAACAGCTCCGCACCATCAAAATACACCTCATCACTACCGGCAAATTCGGTTTTCCATGTCACCTGACTGGCGTCTTCGCCTTCAGTAACAGAATACAACGCAAAATTCTTATGCTCACGATTACTGCGCATAAAGAAACGCCCGTTCAGGTGATCAACATCGTATTCATGGTGGCGGTTACGGGGGAGAAACACCTGTGGCTTTGCATCCGGCTCACTGGCATCAAGCAAACGCATCTCACTGGTTACGGTGGCAGACAAACCGATAACAATATATTGCTCAGAAGAACTGCGGTAAAGATAGGTATAAAAAGTATCATCCTCTTCTTCATACACCAGCGTATCCTGTGCCGGATCGTCACCCAGATGGTGGCGATAAACCTGATACGGCAATAAGGTGGTGGGGTGTTTTTTGACGTAGTAAAGCGTCTGGCTGTCATTCGCCCATTCTACGGAAGATACCCGCTCAATCTTATCTGATAGCAGCTCCCCGGTTTCCAGATCCTTTACATGCAGTACAAACTCCCGCCGTCCAATCGTATCTTCGGAAAATGCCAGCTTATTGCTATCAGGACTAACAGCACCGCTACCCAGGGAATAAAATTCAAACCCTTCTGCCCGCTCATTAGCATCCAGCAGTAATTCTTCATCAGCCTCCAGCGTCCCGGCATAACGCACCATACGCGGGTATTCCTGCCCTTCTGTATAGCGGGTCTG
>JBMZDK010000126.1:0-11158 GCA_049614265.1 Thiolinea sp. | reverse complement strand
TGCTGCCAACTGCTCTGAGCGCCCGGCACCGCGACTCAAAAAATTGCAGATCATCCAGGCAGCAAACACCTCCGATAAACAGGCATAATTAAATGGTTTTTCAGCATCGGACTTTGCAAAAGCAGTCAGTGCCTGCTGCCTGAATTGCTCAGTCCGAAATCCGCGCCAGAAGCCACCAAACCGTGTTGAAGCATAAAATAAGGCTTCCCGCTCAGTATCAACTAAAACCGTACCATCCGGCATCCTCAAAAAAAAATCCACATGTTCAGCTTTGCACCCCAAACGCTGAAAAGAAGGGCGCAAGTCCATATAGAGCTGCTGGAATAGCGAAAATGATAATGGTGACAATCGCCCCAGGCTTTCCGAAATCGCTGTGTATTGCCAGTCACCTTCGGGTAATAACTTTGCATGACTATCAGGCAGTGCCAACACCGGGCCAACCGCGTGTGTTTGCGGTCTTACCTGTAAAATAACAAGCTGCTGCTTTTCTGATGACCACGCCCACTCGCAATCAACCGCAAACTCAAATGCAGCCCGCAACCCCCTGCACGCCGACTGCAATTGCACCCGTAAAAAATCCGCATCCTGTTGTAAAGGCAGAGGTGATGCGATGGCGGAATCTAGCGCAATAATGGCAGTATCTGCATGGCCGGTGACAGCTGCCTGAGCACCGTGTTTGCTGTATGCAATACAGGCATAGTCCGGGAAAAAACTCCAGGGTGTGAACAATACCCCACCAAAATCATGCTCAATGTATTCCTGCAGTATCAGGTTAAACTGCCCCGTCAATGTCAGTTGTTCAAGCACTGTCCGGTTTTGTTCCCGGCATTGCTCAATCACTGTAAATAATTGCTCTGTATCCACAGCTGTTGAGCTGTGGAAATGTCCGGCATATGAACGTCCTCCACCATCCTCTTCACTATAGGCGCTACGCACAATAAACCGGGTATGACGGGAAAATTGACAGATAAAACGATGGATTATGTCATCGCCTGTATGCGACGTTATTAACAATGAACGTGGGATAGGCAAACCGGCTTTTTCTACGCGCTGCAGTTTTCCATATTTTTCCGGGACAATCACATCCTGAAAATTTACTGATGACAAAGGATTATAACCGCTCAGAATAACTGAAATAAGCAGTCATATTATTGCTGAATATATTTTGCATGCTCACCACTTTCATCATAAATACCAGCAACTTTCCCACCACGTTGCTCAATCAACCAGGCCATATTTGTCGCATGAAAACAGCCACCATAGGTTTTACAAACCAGCAGATAAGGCCGGGTTGTTAATTGCTTAAGTACAGCTTCTAATTCAGAACTGGAAGCTGTCTCATACGGCAATCGCAACAAATTATTCAGCGCGACCGGAGTCGTTCCTTCCGGATCGACCTGCACTTTTACTGCAGTGGATGCAATTGTCTGTTTTTTACTGAAGAGGTGACGTTTTTTCGCTTTAAAATCTGCTTTTCCGGCAACCGGAAGCCCTTGTTTATGCCACGAGGCCAGACCACCACGGAGAAAAGCCACCTCATTTGTACCAGCCTGTTGCAAAAAGTAAGCACCAAGGTAACCACGCAAACCAGAGTGGCATAGCACAACCACGATCTTACCCTCAGGTAAGTCTGGCATGACACCCTGTACCATATCACCAAACCGGGACTCACCCTGGTGACGGATGCGAAATTTACTACGCTCCGAAGCTTCGCGAATATCCAACAGGTAAAACTTTTCAGGGTGCTGTTGTAAATTACGGTAGAGGGCTTTTGGGGTAAAAGAAGCCACGGTAGCAAAATTTACCGTCGCTAAGCCTTTACGTTGCCGGGTTGAATTAGCCTGCCTCTCCATTTGATTCAGTGTTTGTAACTTCCAGTCTCTGAGCCAGCCATCTTTTTCCTGATTAATAATAGTTTTTATGGCTAAACGCTCAGGCTGCAGCAATCCCGATTCAGCCTTAGATACCGGGATAAACAATACCCCGATTATAAGCAGCACCGTGAGTAAAAACAGTGAGTACAAAACCGGTTTTTGCCAACGGCCAAGATAATGCTCCAGCCATTGCCGTAGCGCATAAACTGCTCCGGTAACAAACACTGCAGCAACACCAATAATCTGTAAAACAGACTGCCAAACCGAAGCAATAATATCAGGCGGTGGAATAGCGTACGCAGGAGATAGAAATAAAAACGGGGATAAACACAATACAAACCGGGCGGCAAACATAAGCTTTCTTATCGTTAATCTGACATATTCAATCGACACTATACCGGCGTTATGGTTCGGAAGTTTATTTTCGGGTTTACCGGCACCTGCTGAGAATGTAGCTCAGCTCAGCCGCAAGCCTAACAACGTTATATCATCGACTGGCTCAAGATCAGCGTTACTACACTCAACACAATCGGCAATACCTGAAATCGCGGACTGCAACTCACTATTATTGGCCTGAATCAGCTTTTGCAATCCATTAATACCGAGAAATTGTCCATCAGGCTGACGATGCTCCGTAATACCATCGGTATACACATAAACCGTTTCACCGGGACTTAAATGAGCTGAGCCGGTCTGTGGGACAAACGTTGTATCCAAACCCAGCGGCAGCCCGATTTCAGAATGCAAAATACTGAGTTCCCCGCCGGAAGACAGTAAGGCCTCACAATGACCGGCTGAGCACCAGCTTATCCGCTGATGCTGTGGCTCCAGAATACCAACCCAGGCAGTAACAAACCAACAGTCCTCATTCGCCTCGCTCAACACCCGGTTAACCTCACCCAGCATATGTTCCAGTGAAACCTTTGCATCGGCCATAATTGTTGCGGGCAGATTTCTGGCAATCAGGCGCACCAGGTCATGCACACGCGTGGCATAAATTGCAGCAGGTGCCCCCTTACCACAGGCATCAGCAACCACAATCACATGATTCCCGTTGGGCAGTGCAAAATAATCGTAAAAATCCCCGCCAACCTCATAGGCCGGACGCATCGTACCGGCAAATTCAAACTGAACATGCTGAGCGGAATCCTGTTCAGAGTGAGAAAATCTGACGGGTTGCCCAGGGCAAAGTGATAGCTGAATTTCTGCAGCTTTTTTCAGGTCAGCATCAATACGGTCACGGTGTTTTTTCAGGTCAGCATCTGTTGCCTTACGCTCCAGTAACTGCCGCAGACGCGCCGCCAAAAAGGCTTCTTCAATCGGCTTGGGCAGATAATCCAGAGCACCCAACTCCAACGCCCTGACAATCGTATCCATATCCTGTAAGGCTGAAACCACAATAATCTTTGTTGCTGATTCAGCATGGGCAAGATCAAGCTGCTCCAACACCTGCAACCCCGTCATCCCCGGCATCATAATATCCAGCAAAACCAGATCATAAGTCTTTGCCTGCATCATGCTCAGCGCTTCCGGCCCCGACTCTGCTTCATCAACCGCAAAATCACCTAAGACCGACAGCATCAGGTCAAGGGTAAAACGATTATCGTCAATATCATCAACAACCAGAATCCGGAATTGCTTATCTACAGCCATGACTTGCCCTCACCCTTACATTATCTAAGTTGTTTGATCGCAATGAAAAGCAAATGATCCGCCAATGACCATTTAGCTCACAGACTTATCCTGATTAGTATAGACCGGCAGGTGCAAAGTGAAGCAGGCCCCCTGATCAGGCGCTGAGACCAGAGTGATATCACCATCCATTGCCCGGGCTAATTTACGGCTGATTGATAAGCCCAGTCCCGTGCCGCCATATTTACGCGCTGTCGAATTCTCAGCCTGCTGGAAATCCTGAAATAAGCGGCTGATTTGCGCTTCATTCATTCCAATTCCGTGATCTTCAACGCTGATCCGGATACCCTCTTCCAGATTAGCGGCCCGGATAAGGATCGTGTCATTCTGTGTAAATTTTGCCGCATTTGATAACAGATTGAGTAGGATTTGGCGGATCCGGGTCGGATCACCCCAGCAGTTTTTAAGGTCTGCGGCCAAATCGGTATCAAACCGGTTATTATTTTTAGCCCCCAGAGGCTCAGAAATTGCCACGGTCTCAGCAATCAACTCCGGCAAACTGAGCACCTGACTCTCTAAATCCATCTTCCCGGCTTCAATTTTTGACAGATCCAGAATCTCATTAATCATTGCCAACAGATGCCGTCCCGCCGATTTCACACGCCCCAGGCTTGCGCGCCGCTTCTCGTCACTCAGGCGCTCATAATTCTTTTCAATGGTTTCACTTAAACCAATAATCGTATTCAGAGGTGTTCGCAACTCATGGCTCATCACTGCCAGAAAACGGGACTTCGCAGCATTTGCAGCAATCGCCTCATCCCGAGCTTCCTGTGCAACCTGAGATAATTCTTCCAACTCAACTGCATGCCGTTCAAGCTCAGCCTGTTCGTGGCGTAATTGCCGGGTATTCTCAATCTGACTGATTCTGAGATCATTGTAGGCATTCACCAGCACACCCAGCTGATCACCGGAGCTCCATTCAACCGGCTCATATTCCATGTCAATAGCAGAAGAGCTGGAACCAGCTTCTGAGCTGCGGGTGACAGCAGTAATAGGCTGTAAAATAAGGCGGTTCAATACTAAAGCCGTGCCAATAATCAACGCCAGTGCAATAGGTAATGAAGCAAACAAAGTACGATAAAGCTTAGACTGATTCTCTTCAAACAGGCTTTGCAGACTGTAAATAATCGTCAGCTCACCAATGACTTCCTGTTCACCGGTTTTACGGCGATTAACAATCGGAAATTTCTCAGTCAGCACAGTATCGTCAGCAATTACCGGTTGTTCAGCGTCCTCTTTCTCTTCTTCCCCTTCTCCAAAGTTGAAAGCCGGTTTACTGACAGTGAATTTGAAACCACTGTCCTCAACGGCTTCACCGTTGGCAAATTCAACCGTAGACACCTGCATAATATTTGGAATCAAAATCAGCGCTTCTAAAATCGCATGTGCCTGAGTCACATTATAATTCCAGAACTCTACGGATAAGGCATGAGCGGCACTCTCCCCCACGGCATGAAACTGATCAGTTGCACGCTGTGTAGCCGTATTGCTGGCATTGAGCTGCACCAGGCCGAGGCCGGTAACGGTCAACACCACCGTCAGCGGCACAACAATCAGCAGGAATTTGAGCTGAACATTAGCTTTAAACCAAAAACGGCAGAACCAGTGCACACTCAGACTCCGAAAATCATTGTTGTTGCGGGAGCAACTCTGCGACCCATTTACCATCCTTCACTGTATTCACGCCAATAAAACCGGAAACATCGCCCTTAGCATCAAAATCCACCGGCCCGGACCCCCCTTCATAATTTATCTTACCGCCTTCACTCAGAATTTTTTTCGCTTTGGCAAACTCGCCAGGGAAAATCACTTCACCTTCCGGGCCGGAAACAGCCCGTAATCCTTGAGCAATGGCATCACGTTCAGCTGACCCGGCAGCCTGAATCGCCAGTGCCATCAAAAATGCAGCATCATACGCATTGGCTACAAACGGACCTTTTGCCGGAATATCCTCTGCTTCTGCAAAGGCCTGCCAGAGCTTAAAAGCTTCCCGGCTGTCATCAGATGAATTGTTCAAAATACGGGTTGATTGCAGCGTATCCGCTCCCAGGGCATCAATCAGCTCCTCTGACAGCATACTGTCTGTGGCAAAGACCTGCCCCACTTCATGACTGCTGGCAAAAGCATCACGTAACAGGTTTATACCGCTGGAGCCATAATAAGCAAATAAGGCGAGATTCTCCGAACCAGACAAAAGTGCTGACACTTCACGTTTATAATCATCCCGTTCCGGCTGGTGGGCCTGATTCACGGTCACCTTGCCCCCCCTCGCTACAAATGCCCTGGTAAACACTTTTGCTACCCCGGTATTATAGGCATCACTGGCAAAACTCACTGCAATATCTTTGACCCCGTTAGCAATCGCATACTCAGCCATCACTTCACCTTTAAAGGCATCAGAAATTGCCGTTCGAAACACCAGGTCATCATCCCGCAGTTGAGAAATCATAAAAGAGGCCGAGGACATCGACAATGTCACCACTCCGGCAGGAATACTGACCGAGCGAGCCTGTCGCAGTGTTGCCCCGGAACAGACCGGCCCGACTAAAGCGCTCACCTTATCCACTTCAATCAGCCGCGTCACCACATCCACCGCCTTGTCTGGATTACAGGCAGAATCTGCGAAGATTAACTGATAATCCTGATCCAGCACCCCGCCCTGCTCATTAACCTGTTTCATCGCCAGCTCAGCACCGGCCTTCATTGCTGCAGCCAACTCTGCGACTGAACCGGTGAGTGCAATCGGTGCACCCACCTTAATTTCCGCACTGGCTGTATATGGCAGGGAAGCAAGCAGCAGTAAACCTGCTACCTGAAATAGCTTATGTCTGTTCATGATGAATCTCTCCGGTGGTGCGTATTCAGTATTTATTGGTTGTTTACAAAATCAGGCACCTGCACGACTCGCTATTCCGCAATATTAATCGTAAGGTGGTTCCAGCCGTCTACCCGCTGATAATGACAATCCTCGAACATATTTTTAACCAGAAAAACACCCAGGCCACCTATTTCCCGCTCATCCAGGTCTAATTCCGGATTAGCGTCAGGCACCTCTTCCAGAGGATTAAACGGCTCACCATCATCCAGAATTTCCAGTGCATAAACAGGAAGTTCAGCATCTGCTGTTACCCGCACATTTACCGTGCCACTGCTGCCGGTTGGAAAGCCGTAATAAACCGCATTAGTGGTGATTTCTTCCATCGCAAAACGCAGTTTATAAGCAATCGATGGCACAACCTTATGCTCCTCCAGCCAGTTCGTCAGCCACGATGTCAGCTCCCCCAGTTTTTCTATTTCATTACTGATGGAACGCTCTGCCGTATTACTGCCGGGGTTCAAGGTCTCTGTTTCCGGTGCTGAATGCTGTTCGTGTGCCTTACTCATCATTAATCAGCCAGCAGCGACTCGGCTGCTTCCTGTGACGACACGACTTTAAGTAATTTGCTTAATCCGCTCAAAGTCAGAATTTCCATGACATCATCCTGAACGCTGTGCATTGCAAAACGGTCACCATGAGCACGCATCGCCTTTGAAGTGTAAATAATGACGCGCAAACCAAAGCTGGAGACGTAGGTAATGCCACCCATATCAAAAACGATACCGGGCTGTTCACCGGCCAGCACTTCTTTCACTTTGCTTTCAAGCTGACCTGCTGTTGCTGTATCCAAATCACCGGTTAAGACCAGTGTTGTAACATTTCCGTCAGTCGTTTGTTGTATTTCAAGTGACATGTAATTTCGTTAACCCATACAAAGTTAATGCGCGTACTTAAAGCAGCACATACAAAAGTAGTACAAAAATTCTGTTTATAGCAGCCCCCGGTGAAAATTCATTCATGAACTGATGTTTGGTTCAAAAAACCATCAATCCATTGAAAACAATGGGCTTTTCAAATTTGACAGATACGCTTTACCGTACTCTACACCAATCGCGTAAAGCTCGTCAAAACGCTCAAACGACGTGATACCAACGTTTTGCGGCACAGGAGGATGTAACAACAGATCAACACGATTAACCGCGTCTTTTAATCCGGACGAACTGCTCAGTACCAGCGAATTAGTTAAAACAGCTCCAAGACGGGGGAAATCTCCGGTTTTGCTGAGGCGTAATTTTTCCAGAACAGACTGCAGGGTACCGGGTAAATCCTCATAACGGCTTTTTATTAAATCGTCTTTAGGAATATTAAACGTCACCCCGACATAATGGCCGTTATAGCGCTGACGGGCGACCGAAACAGGAAAATTATTAACCACACCCCCATCAATATAAGCACAACCGTCTTTAATATAGGGCGGTATAATTCCCGGCAATGACCCCGTCATCCGCATCGCTTCCCAGGCCGGGCCGGTTGTTATCACCTCTGCCTGTGAACGTGTCAGATTGGTCACCGTCGCATGAACAGGTATCAGACTTTCCTCCAGCCTGAAACCAGCGGCTATTTCCCTCAGTACATTATCCAGCCGCCGGGGATTTAACAGGCTGTAGAACGGTATGGTATAAGCCTTAAATGGTTTTTTCTCCATAAAGGCATAGCGGAATTTTTCTGCCGTTTCCACCGGCGAATTCCCCAGCGCATGACTAATTGCTATTCCAGCACCCGCCGATGTGCCGCCAATCGTATCAATAGGAAAGTCAGCCTCAACCAGTGCCCGCAAAATCCCGCAGTGAATAGCCCCCAGACAACCACCGCCGGACAAAACGAGGTTCACAGCTTTGCCCAAAGCCATGCGGGTAACTGACTCCCAGCGTTTCGTATCATCAATATGCAGCCGGTAATGCCACTCCGGCTCAAATACTTCCCATAACGCCAGCGAGCGGCGACTAAAATCATCGGTTGCCGATGTCAGAATCACCAGACCCGGTTTTTTCTCCCAGGAATGCAAAAATGCTTCAAACCATGCGGGCAAAGTATCTGTTGTATCCTTAACCACCAGAATCAGGGTATCAACCTGACTGCTGATTTTCTCCAGCCACTGGCGCGGATCATCCGCCGTTGCGGTATAAAAGACCGAATCGCTCTCACTTTCCAGATGAGCAAACATGTCAGCCGCAAGATGACCAAATAAATCACTGTTGTCGGCTTTCACTCCGGCCAGATCACAAAACGCTGCGCAGGAGTATGTCGCGACCTGATGATGCTTGCTGTCACCCGCCAGCAAACGTTTAAAAACCTGTTCAGCTTCCGCCTTCAGATCTGCAAAGGTGAAGACACCTATACGCTTATTCACCTGCACCGGGGCAACCGGCTTTCCGGTAACCGGCACCGGAGTTGCTGCCATCAGAAAACCACTGAGCACCTCGGGGTGTTTACGAATCAGACTGTCCATATCCTCCCGTTTCAGGGTGTAGACAAAGCAGTCATTTTCCGCCACCAAGGTATGTTCACGCGGACAACGGTGAAAAAAGCTATCCCAACCGGCAATCTGGCCACGCGATAAACGGCCGCAAAAACGCTCATCCTGATACTGAGCCAATCTGCCGGAACCGATAAAATAAACCTGCTCCGCCGTATCACCCTGTTCAAACAATGTCTGGCGGGCGGGCACATGTTTTGATTTCAATAAGGGAATCAGAACGGATAAATGATTAAGCGGCAGATCACCCAGACAAGACAATGCCTCGATCACCGAAATATGGTCATGTGTATCCATTATTACGTCTTCTCAACAGGCATCCTTCCGGACATAACCACAGGTATTTCATCCAACCAACTCCCGGAACATGCATGCCTTCATACAACTCTTCATGCGACAATATTGCTCCGCCCCAAGCCTCACAGCACAAGATTAACTGCCCGAAAAATCTAACATTTGTGCAGGAGGGTGCGAATATACCATAAGTACACTGCCAAGCGTGACCAGCGCCACACCAGGCGGCTACCACAATCCCGAACTCCTCTGAGGAACAGAGAACAGGTATAGACTGACTTTCTCAGAGTGAGATGCTATTCTCCCCACCCGAATACAAACCGTAGATACCGTAATGAAACCCGCACTAGCCCTGATTGGCCGTCCGAATGTTGGCAAATCCACCTTATTTAACCGCCTCACTAAATCCCGTGATGCGCTGGTGGCCAATTTCCCCGGTCTGACCCGTGACCGTAAATACGGCACTGGTGAAGCGTTTGAGCGTGAATACCTGGTAATTGATACCGGTGGTCTCAGCGGTGAACAGGAAGGTATCGACGAGTACATGGCAAAACAAACGCTGGCCGCGATCGATGAAGCGGATGGGGTGTTGTTTCTGGTTGATGGCAAGACAGGTTTAAGTGCCGGTGATGAGCTGATTGCCGATCATATCCGCCAGACCGGCAAGCCGATATTCCTGCTGGTGAATAAAACCGACCGCGTTGACCCGGATCAGGCCTCCGCGGAATTCTTTGCCCTGGGATTCACCGAAGTTTATGCCATTGCCGCCGTGCATAACCGTGGCGTCACATCCATGCTGCAAAGTGTTCTGGAGCACTTTCCGCATGATCCGGCAGATGAACTGGCTGAGGAAGAAGATGACGGCAGTATCCGCATTGCCTTTGTTGGCCGTCCCAATGTTGGCAAATCGACACTGGTCAATCGCATTCTCGGCGAAGAACGGGTTATCGCTTTTGACCAACCCGGCACCACCCGCGACAGTATTTTTATCCCCTTCGAACGTGAAGGACAAAAATACACGCTGATTGATACTGCGGGTGTGCGCCGACGCAGCCGGGTTAACGAGACAGTGGAAAAGTTTTCCATTATCAAAACTCTGGAAGCCATTCGGGCCGCACATGTGGTGATTATGGTGGTGGATGCGCATGACAGTATCGCGGAACAGGATGCACATTTATCCGGCCTGATTCTGGACACCGGACGCGCGCTGGTACTGGCGGTGAATAAATGGGACGGCATGGATCGCGATGACCGGGAACAGATAAAAAATCAACTGTCCGTCAAACTACCCTTTCTCGACTTTGCTGAAAAACACTTTATTTCCGCCCTGCACGGTACCGGCGTTGGTCATCTGTATAAGTCGATCCATGACTGCTACGAATCGGCGATGATGAAAGTGCCGACTTCACGCCTGACACGGATTATGGAAACCGCGCTACAGATGCACCAGCCACCGTTGATTAATGGCCGCCGCATTAAACTACGTTATGCACATCAGGGTGGCAGCAATCCGTTTCTGATTATTATTCACGGCAACCAGACCGAAAAAGTCCCGCAGTCGTATCAGCGTTACTTGGTGAATTACTTCCGCAATACGCTGAAATTGAAGGGTACACAGGTGAAGCTTGAATTTAAGACCGGGGATAATCCTTATGAAGGACGACGGAATAAGCTGACGCCGCGACAGCAGCATAAGAAGAAGCGGTTGATGAAGTTTGTTAAGCGGAAGTGAAAAAAATCCGCCGCGCTACGCGCGGAAAAAGCAGAAACGGCCACCGCTTCCCAACATGGAAAAAAGTGTCATCAAACAAAAGGCCGACACACAGAAAATAAAGGGAAAAGGCTAATTTGTCCTGGCGGCGCGAAATCCAACATTGAGGACCCGGTCGGCAGGATTGGTGTCGTAGCGGCTAGCAGAACGCAGGCCCCCCGGTCTGAGGCCCC
>JBMZDK010000125.1:0-11248 GCA_049614265.1 Thiolinea sp. | reverse complement strand
TGATAAACAACCTGCTGTACCGGACGATGAACAACATGACGAACCGGCTGCTGAACGTAACGCACCGCTTTTTGAGGCTGATGCTGAGGACGGAAATTTGAGCGCATCATCTGATTCGATAATTTCGCCAGTGTTGTTGCCCGGTGACGCATTTGTTTAGCCTGCCGACGCAAATGCGTGGCGTGCTGTCCCTGTTGTTGCAAACAACGAATCCGGTATTCCAGCTTACCGGCCTGTTGGTTAAGTGAATGCGCTGAGGCCCGTAATTGTTGTGCTTTCCGGACAGCAGATGGAGCATGACCGGCAGCGGCCTGCCCGGCCATGCCAAGCGCAAGAAATCCGGTAACCAGTGTACATGCAGCGGCTTTATTCATAATCGACACTCCTTGTGATTAAGTCCGCGAAGCGGATAAAAACAAATTATTTTTCTATTTAGTATCAAGTATATAAAAGCCACTGTTATAAAAATGACAGCTCACCGGCTAAAAAGCTGCGTTTATCTAAAAACAGAACGTATTGTCAACAAAACCACCATCTTGTTTAAAACTACGTTCCCGGCAATAAATACGCTCATGGTTATCCATTAACACAATCGTTGAACACCGCGTGCGGTAACTTTCCCCATAGATAAATAAAGAAGACAAAAAACGTTCCCATTCCAGACTAATCCCTGTATCTGGTAACTGCTCATCTGGCGCTTTTTTATCGTCCGCCAGAATGGTAAACAGGTCTTCATAAGTAATCTCAGAGTGCTTTGCCAATAATGTCTGTAAACGCTTTTTTCCCCGAAGAACCTTTGGCCAGGGCGTATCCAGCGCCGCATTACTCAGCCCGTAAAGCCCGTTTTCCAATCTCACCGGGGCATCCGCTATGCGATTCGACAGATAGTACATAGCTTCACCAACAATACCGGTCAGGACATTGAACCCGGCGTAACTCCCCTGCTCTGCTGTCAATGCGTCCAGTCTTGCTTCCATACTCTGATCAGTATCTACCAGGTCACGAATCAGTAAACCCCGCGAGCGTTCGGCGGTTTGTCTGCTACCATCCCGGACATTCGTTACCAACGCCAGCCGTCGGTCATGTTGGTTCAGTGCCAGCCAGGAACCCATGGATTCCAGATCACGCCCGGCTAAAACACCCGGCACATCCTCCCATTCATGCATCACCTGCGCCGGACGATTGGTAAACTCATCACGATTGGCCGCCAGAATAAACGGATATTCCGGATGCTGGCCCAAAGCCAGTAAGGCAAAACACATTAATACTTCCCCTCAACATAAACCCAACGCCCATTTTCCCGCTCAAAACGACTGGTTTCATGGAGCTGTGCAATCTGCTTACCATCCTGATAACGGGCAATAAACTCCACCACACCGGTATTATCCAAAACACCACCCTTTTCAGTGCTAACGATTTCCAGGCCCAGCCAATGCAGCGCTTTTGTTTTCTTCAACGACTGTTTAGTTGGACGGGTTTGCGCACTCCAGCTCCGGTGCAGGTAAGCAGCCTTGTTCAACACATAGGCACTGTAACGGGATCGCATCAGTGCTTCTGCCGTCGGCACAGCATCACCTTCATGCCAGGGCGAACAACATGCCTGATAGGTTTTGCCTGATTCGCAGGGGCATTGCATACTATTAACCTCCATCAAAACGGGCTTCGAGTATACCGCTATGCCGCAAACAACCGAACTGCTACAGACACTGAAAAAACTGTTAAAGCGTAATAATAAAACTTACGCTGATGTTGCCAGCCATCTGCTGCTTTCGGAAGCCAGCGTTAAACGCCTGTTTTCAGAGCAGAATATTTCGCTGCAACGGCTTGATGCAATCTGCACCCTGCTGGATCTTGAAATTTCTGATCTCGTGCGTGAAATGGAATCAGAACGCACACAGCCGATTAGTGAACTGAGTTTTGATCAGGAAAAAGAGATTGCGGATGACCTTTATCTGCTGATGATTACCGTGTATGTCCTGAACCGCTGGAGCATGGCGGACATTATTCACTACTACAAATTGTCAGAAGCCGAATGCATTCGCTACCTCGCTCACCTCGACCGTATCCGTATTATTGAATTACAGCCCGGCAACCGCATCAAGCTTCTGGTTGCTCCCAATTTCAAATGGCGCGATGATGGCCCGATTATGCGCCTGTTCCTCAGCCAGATTGAGCGTGAGTTTTTCCGCACCAATTTTGACAAAGCCAGCCAGAGCCTTGTCGTTCTGAACGGCATGCTGAGTAACGCCAGCAACACGCTGTTCCAGCGTAAAATGACGCAGCTGGCTAAAGATTTTGACGCCCTGAGTAAAGATGATGCTCACCTGCCAATTGGTGAACGCAAAGGTTCAACGTTGTTGCTGGCAATCCGTGACTGGGATTATGAAAATTTGTTTGGTGATCAGCGCCGCCATGCAAATAAATAACTCACGAATATAGCGGTTAAGCCGGGCCATAAATATAGTTTTAAATCGTACTAATTAGCACTACAATCATTAGGATATGCTGAAACACAGGATAATCTATGCCCTCTTCCAGCTTCGCAGCCATTATGTTTGCCGATGTTTCCGGCAGCTCACAGCTTTTCAAACAAGCTGGTGACATAAGAGCACGGAGTATACTGGCTAAAATTCTGGATATGATGGCGCTGGCAACCATACGTCACAGCGGCAGGGTAATAAAAACGATTGGCGACGAATGCATGTCTGCTTTTCCCAACGCAGAGGCTGCACTTCAGGCCAGCGTAGAAATGCACGAAGCAATAGAAACTCATAATTACGGTGCAGCCTTAACCATCAGAATTGGTTTCCATTATGGTGCTGTTATTGAAGAGCAAGGTGACATTTTTGGTGAAGCCGTTAATGACGCGGCTGATCTGGTCAAAGTGGCTAAAGGCGGGCAAACAATCACCTGTCATCGCACAGTAAGCCTCCTGCTTGCTGATCTGCAGGAACAATTCAGTCAGTTCGACGAAATACGGATTAAGGGCGGCCGTTCCACCGAAATCATTTATCTGCACAACAGGGGACACCGGAACGAGCAATCTGACTCCACGATGTTCATGCCAACATTTAATCTTTCCGAATTAAATACCGGTTTGGCAAAAGAGCAGATTTTATTGCTCTACAACGGAGAAAAGATAACGGTCAAAAAAGAAGATATGCCGCTGACCATTGGCCGCAGCGAAGCCGCTGACCTCACCATTACCTTTATCATGACATCCCGTGAACACTGTATTCTTGACTATCGTCATGGAAAATTTGTTCTGATCGACAGAAGCACCAATGGCACTTATGTCATACCCTCCGGACGCTCACCGGTTTATCTGCGCCGGGAAGAAACGCCTCTGAGCAATAGTGGAAAAATTAGTTTTTCACAAAGTTTTTATACCGAAGGTGCGCATATATTGCACTATAGCTGTGAATAGACTCTGTAAATTTTCCAGTCAGCTGTTTTCTTTTTTACATTTTATTGAGCCAATCCTGTCGGGGAGGATTAAATGCCACACATTTCACCGTTAACCATACTGAGTTTTCTCTTCGTACTTTTTTTAAGCGCCTGCGGGGGCAGTAACTCCGATACAGCTGATGGAGAAGATGACTACGAACCAGTCAGTTTCACTGTCGATGGCACTAAAGCTATTATGCAGGGAACCATTGACTCACGATTAAAAAGCACACTGGAAGAAATGTTGGATAACAATCCAGCAGTGACCACAATAGAGATGCATGACGTGCCCGGTTCGGCTGATGATGATGCAAACCTGGTCGCTTCGCGGATAATCAGAACGCGTGGCATTAATACGCATGTGCCAGCCGATGGCATTATTGCTTCCGGTGGTGTTGATTTCTACCTTGCTGGTCTGCAACGCACTCTGGTTGACGGTGCAAAAATTGGCGTGCATTCATGGGCGGATGGGGATGGTAGAGCCGGATCAGACTACCCGGCAAATGACCCGGAACATAAAAAATACCTGGATTATTACACTGAGATGGGCATTCCGCTGGAATTCTATTGGTTTACGTTAACTGCTGCCCCGCCTGAAGAAATCCATAATATGACCGCCGCAGAAATCACACGTTATGGCGTTGCCACCCATTAAACAGGTGTCTGAGGTGGTACAGTGATGCGCCACCTCAGTTTTCCCTAATCACCAGATCAGTAATGGTATAACTGACTTCATCGTCGGCAATAAACTCGTTGTAATCAATCAACACGGAAGCAGGAAAACCGTATTGCGGGTCATAACTGACTTCTATTTTGTGCGCTCCTTTCTCATAAGCCTCCTGCAGTTGCCCGAAACGCCGGGCTATCGTCAGCAATGATTGGCGAATATCATAATCAATGTAACCACCGTTATCGGAATATTCGGCATCATACATTCGCTGGTAACGCTCAGTCAGTTTCATGGGCTGTGTGATGGCTGACTCACAATTACAATGCTGTTGTGTCTGATATTCGATGCGATTATCCGTTTCACTAAAGTTCAGCCATTTCTGCTGATTATCAATCCAAGCTGCAGGGACTCTGACCGGGGGCTGGTAATCAACCGGGTAAGTCAGCAGACCATAGTCATTTAACATCCCGGAGGTCTCATCTGCCTGAGCGATGACATAAATTTTTGTCCCGCTTGCATTCACAAAGACAAACCGGCCATGTGCCTCATGAACCTTGTTGGTTGCAACAAAGTCATGCAGGTCGATGGTGCGGTTATGAAGCAGAAAGTCATAGTCATATATTCTCAGCTCAGTGTTATCCGCATCATTATCATTCTGATACTGTGTTGAGGCCTCAGGAATGACGAACAATTGATTAGCTGCCGCTGAGTGGGTCAGGTGTGAAATATAGCTAAGTCCGGATAGCTTACCACTGTAAACCATATCCTTATCCCGCTCAGAATTCGAACGATAAGCATAAGCACAGCGCGCAAAGATTCTCGCTCCGTCTTCAGACAACCATAAATTACCACAGGGTTCGTATTCTCCGTGGTAGGGAGAATCATAAAGCCAGACCGGAGATGTTGTACTGACGTCATATTTCTCCAGATCAGAGGGGGAAATACCACGGTTGGCGCTATAAACCGCAGCACCGGAGGGGTGCAATTTAATCCGGCTATTTTCATAAGACCCCCGGTGTTCAGTCTCCTGACCATTCAGCAGATTAATACCATACAGAGTGCCATATCCGGTTTTGGGGTTAATATAAGCATACTGTTCATTGGTTAGCACAATATCAGCTACATCGGTGCTGATAACCCGACTGCTAATGACCTGAGAATTATTAAGGTCGATGTGTGTCACAAGACCATTATGCCCGACAGCAGCTTGTTGCCCGTCAGGGCTAACAGTCAGCACAACAGGCGCTGCCGGCAGGTCAACATAGCTTGTCACCTGGCTATCAGGATCAGTCAGGTACAACCTGTCCGGAGAGGTACCGATGCTGACAATCTGATCCAGAGCATGACTGTATTCTGCATCGAGCACCCGATGGTTTAGTGACGTTACCGGCTCATGAACTTCAAGGGTAACAATCTGCGGCGCACTGTCCTCTCCGCCATCACTTACTACCAGAGAAAAATTGTATTGCCCAGTGACATCCGGCGAAAATCCGGCAAGTACAGCAGAGGGATTCGTTAATGCTGCGGAGCTACCCTCCGGAGCTTTAAGCAATTGCCACTGATAACGCTGAATATCACCGGTACTGCCACTACCGTCCAAAGTTGTTGCCTGTCCAAGATAGATATTCTGTACCGATAATGCCTTAGCGGTTAGCGCTGTCTGCTCTCCGGTATCAGTGGTCTGCTCCTGATCAGCTACGGGATAAACCAGCAGACCAAACTCCTGCTGTAACCCCGATGTCCTGTCTGCCTGTACAATGACATAAAGCTCGGTGCCCGCCTGATTCACAAAAACAAAGCGCCCATGAGAATCATAACGTTCGCCATTGCTCACCACGCTGTCAAAATCAATGGAGCGTTTAAGCTCCAGGAAATCATAGCCATAGATATTCAGAGAACGGGCAACCGTTTCCTGCTCTGATTGCCAGTTCCAGTAACCATTCGCCTGTTCATCTTCAATCGCAATAGCAAACACCAGGTTCGCCGCCGATGAATGCGAAAGATGTTCAATAACATCCAACCCGGTCAGCTGGCCATTAAAAAGCATATCCTGCTCACGGTTATTTGAGGCATGGCTGCGGAAAACATTCTTGCATTTAGAGAAGATGCGAACACCGTCCTCCGATAACCAGAAGTCACCGCAAACATTATGATCGCCGTGGTAAACAGAATCATATAGCTGCACAGCACTACCGGATGATATATCCAGTTTTTCTAAGTCAGAAGGCGAAGACTCCCGGTTAGCACCATATAAGTACCGGCCACTTTGATGCAGTTTTATCTGAGTGCCTTCCCTCACCAAGCCGCCACTTCCCTGCGTTTCTTCACCGGTATCAAGATTAATACTATGTACCCTAACCCAGTAACCATCAGCAGGCATGACATGCGCATAATTATTACCGTCCAGTACAATATCTGCGGCATTGGCGGTAACCGGATAGGTATTGAGCACCACCGCATTTTCCAGATCAACATGCGATACCCAGGCATCATGTCCTACCACAGCAAATTTCCCGTCCGGCCCAACAGAGACATTATTCGGAACGACAGCCAACTCAACACTGGTCTCTTCCTGTGTCACCGGGTTAACAATGTACAGTCGGTTTGGGTTTGTCCCAATGGTTACAATCCGGTTGAGTGACTGGCTGAATTCGGCATCCAGCACATTATGATTCAGCAGGGGAGCACTGTTAACGACGCTGATAATGATTTCCAAAGGCTCACTGTCCAGCTGGCCGTCATTTACCAGCAGCTGCAACCGGTATTCTCCCGGAATATCAGGAATAAACGTCATCACCGGATCATTGTTATCATTCAGAACAGCAGCGCTGTTTTCCGGCGTAAGCATCAGACTCCAATGATAACTCAGCGTGTCATCATCAACATCGATACTGGAACCGGCATCTAACACCGTGCTCTGACCGGGAACAGCATGAAAAGCAGTTTTTGCCACCCTGGCAACAGGTCGCGAGTTTTCCGGATGCACCACCAGAGTATGGTCAACACTGTGACTGCTGTAGCCATCACTCACCGTCAGCTGAACCCGGTATTCCCCCGGAATATCCGGAGAAAAGGAAATAATGGCTGATTCAGTATCTTCCAGTCTCATCACTGCCCCGTCAGGACGACTAACCAGTCGCCATTGATAGCTCAGCGCATCATTCTCCGGATCACTGCTACTACTGCCATTGAGCTGAATAGCCCCGGCAATTTTCATTAACTCCGGATAGGTAAAACCAGCTTCCGGCGTGCCATTGATTGCACGCACAGTCAGCGTTGATATCGTACTCAGTAATTCGCCATCACTGACATAATACTCAAAAACATAAACCCCGGGCTGATCGGGTTGGAATGTAGGGTTAACGATTTCCGAGCTAAATTCGAGCTGAGAACTATCAGGTTTTGAAACCAGCTTCCAATAATGACTCAACAAATCATTATCCGCATCAAAACTCAGCGCGCCCGAAAACTGCTTCACCTCTCCTTTGGCCAATACAGTTTCAGCCAAACCATACGGCCTGGCCACCGGTGGTGAGTTTCCGGCCGCTGTTTTAACATCAATTCTGACATCCAGGTCAACCTGGCTATCAGAGTATACGGAGCTACACCCCGCATCCTGACAAGCCTCCAGTTTTAGCTCGGGGCGGTAAGAACCAGCGCGCAACGGGTTGATATAACTCGGGATAGTAAAATAACGCGGATCATCGGTCTGAATAATATTTTCTTCAAAGTACCCGGCGGCATCGCTGATTTTAATGAAGATACTGTCAATATCGGCACCGCTGCGCCAAATACCGTTCAAAGAGCGGGTAGCCCCCTCACCTTCCGGGAGGAAATAAACGTTGAAGTCACCCAAATTCAATAAATCAACGGGTAGATTATTAATTTCACGCCCTTCATTCTGCATACTGCTAATAATAAAATTACCGCTAAACCCGGTATTAAGCGGGTGGGACAGTACATTGCCTAACAGTATTTGTGCATCATTCGCTGGCCCGGCAAACGTCGTCTGACCATCCAGATTCAGATCGCTGTCAAAATAACCGGGCTGAATGAAATTCGTATTAAAATCCGTATTCTCTGTAGCCGTGAGCACTCTGGTCAGTATCTCACTCATATCATTACCCGGCCCGCTGGCAATCATCCGCTGATCGGTGTTGACATAGCCGGCCCGCAACGCTGCAATCTCTGTGGTCAGCATAATCCGGTCGTGCTCCCGGTTAGTCACTGTCCCGGCATCACTGAAATCAACGGTTGGGATTGAATCTATCGCTACAGGGCTAGCCGTCATTGTCCCCAGATGGTTGCGATGGTGGACTGCGATGTAATACGCCGGTTTAGTCAGCCAGGAAAACTCCAGCACATCCTTGCCGGTAGCTGCATCTGCAATATCTCCGTCGCGTTGCAGCAATGCGGCTTTGCGTTTAACAATCTGATGAGGGTCATCAGGATCACGCAGCTCTACCAATACCCAATCGACAACAGCATTTTCACCGCTAATTTCCAGCAGGGCCGGATCAAGTCCATATACGCCATCGTAGGCGAATTTTTGATTATTGAAAGGCTGTGTATGCGGAATCAGACTTTTCTGACGCAGGGTATCATGCATCAAGCCCAGCGTATCTGCTGCATAAGCCCCCTGCAGAAAGGCTCTTATTTTCAGGGAATAAACATCTTCCGGCCCGGCAAATACCGGATGAATCAATAGTCCAATTAACAGCAATCCCCACCAGCGCATCGCGTATCCCGAATATTTTTATTATTGCTAAGCGGACTACTATAAAAAACGCGGGTAACCCCTGAAACTTTCCCTGATACGCGGAAACCCTTTGAGCAGCATGGCAAACATTATCAGCAGGAGAAAGCTGCTGCATAAAGATTCTGTTTCTAAATGACGCCAGACTCATTCATGAGTGTACTGAAAACCGCTTCAGGTATTCTGCTGCTTCTCAAAAATGGGCCGTGAGGTCAATAGAAACAGCGCTGCAGAAATACCCGCAGAGCCAAATACCATACACATCACCATAATCTGATAGCGGGCCGCGATATGCGGGGAGACACCTGATAAAATTTGCCCGGTCATCATGCCCGGCAATGACACCAATCCTACTGCAAACAAGGCATTTACCATCGGAATCATCGCTGCCTGCATAGCAATATTGCGTGCTTCCGGCCACTGCACATGACGCTGTAGCTCAGCACCCAGACGTTCGGCACACAGGCTGATACTGTTCATCGAATTGGAAAAAATCATCCCGGCCAGCGGAATCATATACTGCGGCTGATACCAGGGATCAAGCCCGATCACCCCTTCCGTAATAATCAGCAGCGTCACTCCACCACCCAGCAAAATCGCCACCAAAGCATGCCGGTATAGTGCCGGACGCTGTGTTTTATCCACCGAACCCAGTGCAATCCAGCCGGAAGCCAGCACCATCACAATCAACACACTGAGAATGATCCAGCCGTTATCCGCCGCAAAGATATAGCTCAACACATAACCAATCAGCAATAACTGCACCAGCATACGCAGCATGGCATACAACGCATTCCCCGCCTGTAATGACCATTTGTATAAAATCAGCATCACTGCCAGAACAGGGATAAACGCCAGCGCCAACTGGGAAAGAGACAGGGTTTCGACGGTCGTATTCATACCCCCTTATACGAAAAAAACGCGCCTGATGCCCGTTTTTTCATTACCCAACTGCCCCGGGTGTACAGAATAGCATTGCGCTATTGTGTCTATTCTCCTTCCGGGAAGTTGTTTGATATCAGGCCGCACCCAGAACCGGCGCAGCCTGAATGCATATCATCAGCTCAGACAGATCACAGAATTTTCCGTCGTCATCACATTAGGCACGTAAGCATCAGCGTCCCAATCATTTTCCCATTGTTTGCCATCCAGCAAGTAACGGAACTCATAAGTGTCCTGCTCTGTGGACAGTTCCAGCGTACAGGTGAATTCACCACTTTTTAACGCCTTCATTGGCGTGGTATCAGTGTTCCATTCATTAAAATCACCCACAACATGGATAGTCTCAGCATCACCGGCTGCTTCTTTGCTGACGCGTAAAGCGACTTTGCATACCGGGCGGGATTTCAGATATTGCTTTTTAATACTCATTGCGTATTGAACCATTGCAGAAAAAATTCCGCTTAGCCTCTGTCAAAACGCTGAACGCAACAAGGCAGAATTTCTCTACTCACCGGTTAGTTTTTCTGACCTGGAATATCAGGCAGTTAGCACTTCGGTAACATCTTCCAACTGTAATACATGGCAGTAGATCATATTAATAATCCGCAACTCCTGCTCATGCAGCTCATCCGTTGCCGCCGCACAGCAATCCTCAACCACCACTACATCAAAGCTTTCATCGGCCAGCGAGCGCACCGTAGAACTAACGCATTGATCAGTAAAAATACCGGCGACTACCACCGATTTAATGCCCATATTATGCAGAATCAGACGCAGATTGGTGCCGGTCAGCGCACTGTCCGTAGTTTTCAGTACCGTAATCTCATCTGCCTGCGGTTCCAGCTCCGGCACAATCTGACTATCTTCACGATCCTTTGGCAACAGCAGATAATTAAAACCGGGCTTCTTCTGGCTCAGTGAACGATCACGACCATTTTCTTTCAGGCAGGCAATACGTGCAAAAATCACCTCCACCCCTTTCGCTCTGGCGGTAGAAATCAGCTTAGCCGTATTCGGAATCACCGTTTCATTCATGCGTTTAAAAAACGGCTTCCAACGCTCATGCTCCTCCGCATCATCCGGCGTTTCCAGGTAGGTATTCTGAATATCAATCACCAGCAACGCCGTCTGCTCTGCTGGCAGACTAACATCATCCGGTTCCGGTGCATTGGCATAATAAAAAGACCGGTAAGCGGTTTTCCAGTTACTCATGATTTTTCTCCATTACATCACTGCGCGCTTTTGCTATCTGCATCATAATATCGAACTCATTAAACAGCTGCCAAATACAAATACGCGGTGAGCTGAGGTGACTGAGTTGAAAGGGGTAAATGACGAATGCTATCAACACGTGATATCGGAAGCAGCTACGTCACCATTCAGAAGACCTTCTTCATCCGTTCCTCAATAGCCCCCGCCACATGCCGTGCATC
>JBMZDK010000124.1:0-11508 GCA_049614265.1 Thiolinea sp. | reverse complement strand
CCGTCATGCGCAGTGAATTTCCGTTCGGCGATGTTTGATATTGCCCAGAATCAATATCGTCCGGACATTATGCTGGTGGATTATCACCTGAATCATGATGAGAAAGGGCTTGATGTTATGGATCGGATCCGGGAAGGGCTGAAGCATGATATTCCGGGGGTGTTGATTACGGCTGATGTGGATGAGCAGCTGATGCTGGAGGCCAAGGCACGGGGGTATAAGTACTTGCGTAAACCGGTTAATCCGGTGTTGTTGCGTAAGGTGTTGATTAAGGTGGCGCGCAAGGCTGGGTAAGCGAATGATAGCGCTCTTGGTCTGATCTGATTGGAGAGTGGCGGATACCAGCTTTTTTTATATCAGGTGTTGTTCTCCAACCTCTAAGTGCTGTGAAGCCAGTGTCGCCGCCTGTGTGCGGTTACTGACATTCAGCTTCTTAAAAATTTCCGTCAGATGCGCTTTGATTGTGGCTTCAGTGACGCACAGCTCATCTGCAATTTCGCGGTTTATTTTGCCATCTACCAGCATCATTAATACCCGGAACTGCTTTGGGGTCAGAGTTTCCAGTTGTTCACTAAACGGGGTGTTGGTTGTTGCATCCGGATATTGCATGTCGACCCCTTTTGGCAACACAACATCACCCAGTAATATTCGCCGCACTGCGTCAATAATGTCCGAAAGATTGGAGGATTTTGCGATAAAACCGGATGCGCCGTGTTCCAGCGTTTGCATCATGATTTCATGTTCTTCATGCGCTGAAACAATAGCCACCGGGATTTCCGGGCAGCGCAATCCAAGGTAACGCAGGGCGGAAAATCCGACTGCTCCGGGCATGTGTAAATCGAGCAGTATTAAATCCGTATTGCTATGTTCTTCCAGTTTTCGCTGCAGTGAAGAAAATGCACCACAGGTAAGAATCTCAATATCACCAAAGGCTTTGTTAAGCGCCTGTCGCAGGGCATCCCGGAACAGGGGGTGGTCATCAGCAATAATGATTTTGTTGGCTGCAATCATGGATTTAGCTTATCTCCTCATAAAATCAGGCCATGCTCTGATCCCTTAATCCTAACACCACATCCATGGTTTTAGGTGGTCTCCATTTAAAACTAGACCATGGTCTAATTCCTTAATCCTAACACCTCGGCGATAATAATCTGGCTATTGAATGCAATTTTTTCATTCTGGGAACTTATCTTGCTTAAGTTCTCTGGGCGTGTTTTTAGAATGCGCCTCATACTCAACACAGGGGAGGAGAAGCCCATGAAATTTAAACTACCTAACCAGTCACGTCGTGACTTTATGAAAACCAGCTCAGGTATTGCTCTGGCTGGTGCTGCTCCGGCGTTCTTTATGAAGAATGCGTGGGCAAAAGATTTTGTTAATAATCCCGGCGATGGCAAAAGCGTCACACTGGGTTTTAACGTTCCTCAAACCGGTGCTTATGCTGATGAGGGTGCTGACGAACTGCGTGCTTATAAGCTGGCAGTTAAGCACCTGAATGGTGAAGGCGACGGCGGTATGCTGAATACCTTCAAGCCTTCTTCACTGAAAGGTAACGGTGTTCTGGGTAAGAAGGTTGAGTATGTTACAGGTGATACTCAGACTAAATCTGATGCTGCCCGTGCTTCTGCAAAGCGGATGATCGAAAAAGACGGTGCACTGATGATTACCGGTGGTTCTTCTTCCGGTGTTGCAATCGCAGTACAGGGTCTGTGTCAGGAAGCCGGTGTTATCTTTATGGCAGGTCTGACTCACTCTAACGACACGACCGGTAAAGACCGTCGCCGTTATGGTTTCCGTCACTTCTTCAACACCGAAATGTCAGGTGCTGCACTTGGCCCGGTACTTGAAAAAGAAATGGGTAAAGACCGTGTGGCTTATCACCTGACAGCTGACTACACCTGGGGTTGGTCACAGGAAGGCTCGATTAAGAAGTACTCTGAAGCACTGGGTTGGAAAACACAGGCCGCAGTACGTACTCCTCTGGGTGCCGGTGACTTCTCACAGTACATTACTCCGGTACTGAATTCCGGTGCTGACGTGCTGGTTCTGAACCACTACGGTAAGGACATGGTTAACTCGCTGACTCAGGCTGTACAGTTTGGTCTGCGTGATAAGCAAGCTAACGGTAAAGACTTCCAGATCGTTGTGCCACTGTTCTCTCGCCTGATGGCGCAGGGTGCCGGTGAAAACATCAAAGGTATCTACGGTACCACTAACTGGAACTGGTCACTGACTGACGAAGGTTCTAAAGCATTCGTTAAGTCGTTTGGTGCTGAATACGGCAACCCGCCATCACAGGCTGCTCATACCTGTTATGTACAGACTTTACTGTATGCCAATGCTTGTGAAATGGCTGGTACTTTCTACCCACCAGAAGTTATCAAGGCGCTGGAAGGCTTTGAGTTTGATGGTATGGGTAACGGTGCAACTGAGTATCGCGCAGGCGATCACCAGTGCTTCAAGGATGTATTGGTTGTGCAGGGTAATGATAACCCATCCAGCCAGTTTGACTTGCTGAAAGTTGTACAGGAAGTTCCACGCGCGCAAGTCGAATACAAAGACGACATGCTGGGTGGAGAGCTTGGCCCGTACAAAGATGAGGCAATGGATAAGGCTTAATCCATTTTGTAAACCGGGCAGTTCCCAGGACTGTCCGGTTTATTCGTTGTTGGGGGTGTGTAATTTTCCCGGATGCTGTTGCGGCAGAGCCATCTGCTAACCAATGAGTATTCCACATGCGGCTATCTGCCGCTTTTATGTTATTTCCCCGCTGTTGTTTCCCGCAAATTTACAAAGACTCGTGTAGACGCTTATGGACGCTGTACTGTTACAACTGCTTAACGGTCTGGATAAGGGGGGTGCATATGCCCTTATCGCGCTGGGCCTGACTCTGGTGTTTGGTACCCTCGGTGTGGTCAACTTTGGCCATGGTGCCCTATTTATGTTGGGTGCATTTTGTGCGGTTATCATGCAGAAAATACTCACGCTGTCAGAAAAGGTCAAAGATGAAAATGTGACTTTTTTTGATGCCTATAAAGAAGTGCCTTATCTGGAAACCTGGCTGGGTGAGACCGGAACAATGATTATCGACTGGTCAGTTCCTATTTCATTGCTACTGGTTGTCCCTTTTATGTTGTTAGTAGGCTGGGTATTAGAACGTGGCCTGATCAAGCATTTCTACAAGCGTACACATGCAGAACAAATTCTGGTGACTTTTGGTTTAGCCATTGTGTTGCAGGAAATTATTAAAGCTAACTTTGGCGCAAATCCTATTCCGACGCCTGCGCCGGAAATTGTCGCGGGAAGTGCTAATGTTGGTAGCTGGTTTGGGATGGGAGATAACCTGGTTTATCCCTGGTGGCGTCTCATTTATTTCTTATTTTCGATGGTGATTGTTGGCGTGGTGTTTGCCTTCCTGCGCTTTACCACGTTCGGTATGGTTGTCCGGGCCGGTATGCAGGATCGCGATACGGTAAGTATGTTGGGGATTAATATCGAACGCCGCTTTACCATCGTGTTTGGTCTGGCTGCAGTCATTGCCGGTTTGGCCGGGGCGATGTATGCACCAACGTTACCACCGGACTACCACATGGGGATGGACTTCCTGGTATTGTCCTTCATCGTCGTTGTAGTCGGCGGCATGGGGTCTCTGCCCGGTGCGGTGCTGGCGGGTTTCCTGCTCGGAATACTACAGTCCTTTGCTTCAATGAATGAAGTCAAAGCAATTATACCTGGTATTGACCAGATCATTATTTACCTGATTGCTGTTGTCGTACTGCTGGTCAGACCGCGTGGTCTGATGGGGCGTAAAGGTGTAATGGAGGACTAATCATGAAAAAATTCTTTGCTAATCAATGGATAGTCATGCTGATTTTCTCTGCTGTAGTACTGACTATGCCGATCTGGCTGGCACCTGTTGGTGCGGGCTACCCTGACTTGTTACAGAAGTTTGCCATCTTTGGTATTTTTGCCATCGGCTTTAATATTCTGTTTGGCCTGACCGGATATCTGTCATTTGGTCATGCTGCTTTTCTGGGTGTGGGTTCGTATGCTGCAGTATGGTCGTTCAAGCTGTTGACGATGAATGTACTACCGGCGATTATTTTTGCCGTGCTTGTCGCTGCGCTGTTCTCTGTAGTCATTGGTTATATCAGTCTGCGCCGCTCAGGGATCTACTTCTCGATTCTGACTCTGGCTTTTGCACAAATGAGTTATAACCTCGCGTATTCGGTATTGACACCGATTACCAATGGTGAAACTGGTTTGCAGCTGGAAAAGAGCGATCCGCGTATTATTGATAATGCCTTCCTGCCACCCAGTGACGGGTTGCCATTAACGAATTTCTTCTCGCTGAGTTTAAGCGGTTACGAAGGTTTCTATTTTTGTGCAGCATTCCTGATTCTGGGCTTCTTTGTTGCACTGCGTATCTTCCGTTCACCATTTGGTCTTAAGCTACGTGCGATTAAATCAAACCAAACGCGTATGCAATACACCGGTTTCAGCACTAAGCCTTACCTGTTATCCGCCTTTGTGATTTCCGGTATGTATGCCGGTCTGGCAGGTGGTCTGATGGCGGCGACTGATCCATTGGCGGGTGCAGAGCGTATGCAATGGACGGCGTCCGGTGAAGTTGTTCTGATGACTATTCTTGGTGGTGTTGGCACTTTGGTTGGGCCATTGCTGGGTGTTGGTATCATTAAGTACTTCGAGAATATCTTCTCGGCGATTAATGAAAATGTGCTGATGGCGACTTTCAGCGCGATGCCGGAAGGTTTACAGCATTTTCTGGTGACGATTTGTTCTCCGTTTGTAGGTGAAGGCTGGCATTTAACGTTGGGTCTGATGTTTATGTTGGTGGTTATCTTCCTGCCTGGTGGAGTCATGGAAGGTCTGAACCGGATTAAAAATCTGTTTGTGCGGAAAAAGCCGCAAGAGCAAAGCACGGAAGGGGGGCACTGATCATGGGTATTGGCACAGGTAATACTGTACTCAAAGTAGACAGCGTCACCAAAACCTTCGGCGGCCTGCGGGCGTTGGATGATCTGAATCTGACCATTGAAGAAGGCACGGTGCACGCCATTATCGGCCCCAATGGTGCGGGTAAATCCACCATGCTGAATGTTTGTATTGGTCAGCTCAAGCCTGATACCGGAACCGTAACGTTTGATGGTGAGGTGATTACCGGTAAGCAGCCGTTTGAGATTAACCAGGCAGGCGTATCGAGGGTTTTCCAGACACCGGCAATCTTTGAAGACCTGAGTATTTTGCAGAATGTGATGATTCCGGCGATTGCGCACCGTGACGGTAAGTTTAAGCTGAATCCGTTTCAGGTGTTGGAGAAGCAGGATGATATCGAGGGCCGTGCAGTTGAGATTCTGGAGCGGTTAGCGCTGACTGATCTGATGCATAACCATGCCGGCAGTATGTCGCGTGGTAATAAACGTCGTCTGGAGTTGGCGATGTGTCTGGTGCAGGAGCCAAAGCTATTATTGTTGGATGAGCCAACGGCTGGTATGGCACGCCACGATACTAACCGCACGATCGAAATCCTGAAAAAGATCAAGGAAGGCGGTATGACCAAGGTCATTATCGAACACGATATGCACGTTGTCTTTAGCGTGGCTGACCGGATCTCGGTATTAGCCCGGGGGCATATTATTGCAGAAGGAACGCCGGATGAAATTAAGGGTAATCCAGTGGTACAGGAAGCTTATCTGGGAGGGTCAGTAGAATGAGTGCACAAAATTCATCAGCCTTCTTCTCAGTTAACGATATTCATTCTTACTATGGTGAGAGCTATATCGTACAGGGTATCAGCTTCCAGATTAATGAAGGTGAGATTGTTGCGCTGTTGGGGCGCAATGGTGCGGGTAAAACCTCGACGCTACGTTCTATCGCCCGTGCCTCAGAGCCGGAAGTGCAACAGGGAGAAATCTGGCTGGATGGTCAGGCGCTCCATACCATGGCTGCACATGAAGCGGCACAGCTGGGAATTAGCCTGGTGCCGGAAGACCGTCGGATTATTCCCGGTCTGACCGTGCATGAAAACCTGCAGCTGGCGCAGATAGCAGAGCCGGTGGGTTGGCCGATTGATCGTATCTACGAGCATTTTCCCCGTTTGCAGGAACGGCGTAATCAGGAAGGCACTACCCTTTCAGGTGGTGAGCAGCAAATGCTGGCGGTTGCCCGTGCTCTGGCGCGTGATATCAAGTTACTGTTGCTGGATGAGCCGTATGAGGGTTTGGCCCCGGTTATTGTGCAGGAGATTGAAAGTATCCTGATTAATATCAAGGAGCTGGGTATCACCACCATTCTGGTTGAACAGAATGCGGTAGCAGCGCTTAAACTGGCAGATCGTGCAATTATCCTTGATACCGGTCAGGTGGTATTCGATGGTGCCGCGCAGGAAGTGCTGGATAATGAAGAGCTGCGCCATCAGTATCTGGCGATATAAACCCTGTTACAAGCTCATGTGGGGAGCAGTCATTTATGCCTGTTCCCCGCTTATTCGTTGGGCATTGAAGTGTTCCAGGCTTTGTTCCAGAAATGAGGCAAAGCTGGTTCGGGCGGAAGCATGATGACTGCGGATAAACTGAGTCAGAACATTGCTGTTGAACAGTGGCTCATTACCGGTTTCCTGTTCCACGATGATTTGTAGCAGGATGCTATTGGTAATATTCTCACCACTCTGGCGGTCAATGACTTGAAACGGCACTTCCCGTATCACTAGCTCCCTGACATCTGAAAGCGTGATATAACGGCTTTGCCGGGGATCGTATAATCTGCGGTTGGGGTATTTTTTTATAGTCAGTATGTCAGACATGGGGTTTTGTCCAGTTGCCTAAGTACATGTAATGCAAGCGTGTATCATAAATGTTGCGCGCGCATATAGTTGCACTATGAGGCTGGAATAACAAGATTGAAATGCTGAGTATAAGTTCGCGTGTAGAATTTATCTGTTATTATTCCCGCCCATGACCAAATTCTTCTGGCGTTGTCCCGTCTGTTCCAAGCCGCTCATTCTGTTTGACCGTAGTTTCTCCTGTGCGAATCGTCACACTTTCGACAAAGCCAAAGAAGGTTATGTCAACTTATTGCTGGCACATAAGAAAAAATCAGCTGACCCTGGTGATAGTAAAGCAATGCTATTAAGTCGGCGTGCGTTTCTGGAACGTGATTTTTATGCGCCATTGGTAAACGTATTGGCTGAACGGATTCAGGCCGCATTTCCCGATAGTGGTAAGGAAAAGAGTGCACCGCTACAGATTCTGGATGCCGGGTGTGGCGAAGGGTATTACGCCGGTAAGTTGCAGGCAATTTTGGCTGAACAGGCAAAACTGATTGGTGTGGATATTTCGCGTGGTGCTATGCAACTGAGTGCCAGACGTTATCCTGAAATGCAAACGGCAGTTGCTTCTGCTTATGATATTCCGTTGTCAGATAATTCGGTGGATGTGGTCATTCGTATTTTTGCGCCTGCGTCAGATGATGAAATTGCCCGCGTGTTAAAGCCGGGTGGTTTGTATCTGTGGGTATATCCGGGGCCGCAGCATCTGTTTGCATTACGTGAACTGATTTATGACACACCACAGCCACATGGAGAACACATGGCTGTAACCGCCGGTTTAGGCCTGCTGGTCGATGAGATTGCAGAAGTGACTTATCCTATGCACCTGCCGGATGCTGCAGCAGTAGCAGGTTTGTTGGAAATGACGCCTTACTACTGGTCTGCTTCCGAGGAAAAACAGCGTTATTGTCGTGAGCTATCTGAGCTTAGTCTGGAGGCTGATTTCCGGGTAGTGCAGGCGACTTATAATCCTGCTGCCAGCCTCAATCCCTGATCAATCGCCCGTTTCGCATCGAGTTCGCTGGCTACATCCGCGCCACCGATCAAATGTACGGGTTTATTGGTAATAGCTTCCTGTAATTCGCGCTGTGGCAGCTGCCCGGCGCAGATGATCACATGATCTACGGGCAAAAGCTGTGGCTCTCCATTGACTAACAGGTGCAAACCTTCATCATCAATACGTTGATAGTCACAGCTATTGATCATCTTTACGCCGCGCATTTTCAAATCAGTACGGTGAATCCAGCCGGTTGTTTTACCCAGTCCGGCGCCGACTTTGCTGTCTTTGCGCTGTAACAGGTATACCTGTCGCGGTGAACTTTCCAGCTGCGGTTCTATGCCTGCTACACCGCCACGTGCCTGCAGGCTCTGATCTATCCCCCATTTTTCCATGAACGCAGTGATATCCTGGCTGCTGTCCGCACCGCTATGGGTGAGGAACTCACTGACATCAAAACCAATGCCGCCAGCGCCGATCACCGCAACGTTCTGACCAACGTCTGCGCCTTTAATGACGTCGATATAGCTAAGTACCTTATCGTGGTTGATGCCGGGAATGTTTGGTATGCGTGGCGTGATGCCGGTGGCAAGGATGATCTGGTCAAAGTCGCTGTTGTTGAGTTGTTCTGCGCTGACGTATTGGTTGAGATTGACCTCGACGGAGTGTAATTCCAGCTGGCGGCGGAAGTAGCGCAGTGTTTCATTAAATTCCTGTTTGCCGGGGATTTTGCGCGCCAGATTAAACTGGCCACCGATTTCTGCTGCTGCATCGAAGAGGGTGACATTGTGGCCGCACTGTGCTGCGGTAACGGCAAAGGATAAACCTGCTGGCCCGGCTCCGACAACGGCGAGCTTTTGCGGCTGCGTCGTTTTTGCCAGCGTGACTTCAGTTTCGTGGCAGGCCAGCGGATTCACCAGACAACTGGTGAGCTTGGCGTCGAAGATATGATCCAGGCAGGCCTGATTGCAGGCGATACAGGTGTTAATTTCATCCGCACGGTTTTCAGCACTTTTAATCACAAACTGTGGATCAGCCAGGAACGGGCGTGCCATTGAGATCATATCGGCATCACCCCGTGCTAACACTTCCTCGGCGACTTCCGGGGTATTGATCCGGTTCGAGGTGATTACCGGAATCGATAGCGACTCACGTACTTTACCGGTGACCCAGGTAAAAGCAGCGCGTGGTACTTTGGTGGCAATTGTCGGAACACGGGCTTCATGCCAGCCAATACCGGTGTTAATGATTGTGGCACCGGCTTGTTCCACCGCTTTACCCAAGTGGACAATTTCTTCCATATTGCTGCCGTGCTCAATCATATCGAGCATAGACAGACGGAAGATAATAATAAATTCATTCCCCACTTTTTCACGAATGCGGCGAACTACTTCGAGGGGAAGCCTGATACGGTTTTCGAAGCTGCCTCCCCATTCATCTTCCCGGTGGTTGGTATGTTGGGCGATGAACTGATTGAGGAAATAGCCTTCTGAAGCCATGACTTCAACACCATCGTAACCAGCCTGTTGTGCTAAGGATGCACAATTCACAAAGTCATCGATTTGCTGCCAGACTTCTTCGCTGCTGATCGCGCGTGGGGTAAAGCGATTGATGGGGGCACGGATAGCGGAAGGGGCAATCAACTTATCTGTATACGCATAACGCCCGGTATGCAGGATTTGCATACAGATTTTACCGCCAGCATCATGCACAGCGTTGGTGATAACCTGATGTTGTGGCAGCTGTTTTTCATCTTCCAGCGTCGCAGCATGTGCGTGTACAGCTCCCTCCTGATTTGGCCCGATCCCGCCGGTGACAATCATGCTAACTCCGCCTTTTGCCCGCTGTGCATAAAATGCAGCCATGCGCTCAAAGCCGCCGGGATATTCCTCCAGCCCGAGATGCATGGAACCCATCATGATGCGGTTTTTTAATTGGGTAAAGCCGAGGTCAAGCGGGCGGAATAAATGAGGGTAGGGTGAGGACATGAATGTGTCTCTTGGTGATTGCCGGGAATTACCTCTGACTAAATGTTGCGTCAAAGGTGAGCAGGACAACTTAAACAGAGCGGTGGGGAGTGTCAAGTCAGGGTTGAACTATTCCAACCCGGTGTTCAGAGATTCGGAGGTGCCTTAAAGGCTGCTGGCAATCAGCCTTCTGCTTTTACAATTCCGGATGTATTAATTTGCGCGCCAATCCCGGGATCAGCATAAAAGATAATTTCTCTGAACTGGTCAAAACTGGTTGGTAATGCGTGTTTGGTACAGTCTTCCCATTGATGGGGACGGTTGAGTTTTTTGTTCAGTATTGCCAGGTAGCAATGCGATAAGCCAAGTCCGGGGGTTCTTTCAGTCAGCGTCTTATCCAGCTTTACTCCCTGTTGTAAAACGGCTTCTGCTTCTTTTTGCAGGGCGGCGGCGCGGTCGGCTTTGGTTTCGGCCTGCTTAATGAGTACGATGCCAAGGTGAGACAACATTTCTGCTTTTAAAGCAGGATCCAGGTCTTCCTGTGCAAGACCAACGCGAAAGCTGGTCTCAGCCAGCAAAAGATCCTGATAGGCCCAGGCTGTGCGCAACTGAACCCGCCCCAGCCCATTTAATGCTGCCGGATTCCCTGCTGCCGCTGCTTCCTGATAATGTGGTTCGGCACTGATTTGGTCGCCCATCGTTTCGTAAATATTGCCAAGTGCAACATGAATGGAATCATTGATTTCTGTTTCTTCACGTACGAAGTGGGTTGCCTGCTCAAAGCTAAACCGTGCTGCTGCCAGTTTGCCTTCCTCGTACTCACCCTGTCCACGCTGATAATAATATTCGCCCAACAGAGGCAGAGAAAAGTTGATGAGGCCAGTGAAAGCTAAAATCATGAAGGCAATGGCAAACGTGCCTTCAGCCTGACGGTCTGGTGATACTTTGAAGGTCGCGAGGATATTTTGAATAATTTCCCGACCTTTGTCTGTTAATGTGCCGCCGGTTATTAATAGCAAGCCCGCTCCCTGACTTATGGCTCCAAAGGTTTGCAGTAAGTCAAAACCATCCCGGGAAAATGCATGTAGGGTATTAGTGACAAATGTGCCACTGACGACCAGGCAAGCTACGGTCAGCGCATTCCAGAGCCAGTCTGATTTTTTTGTAGGCGTTGTGTTTTCAGTCATTGGGGAATTTTGTTGGTGATGTTATGAATTTGGTGTTGCTGATTGCATCAATTTAACGGGGTATTTCGGTAAATTGATGCACAATTTACGGATGAAATTGTATGATATTTATTCTTTTTGATCAAATATCGTTCATTAGTTGCAGTAATTTCTGCTGGCGCTTATTCATCGGGGTTTAATCACTTTGAATTGTATTGCCCGCGTTGTGGGTTGAAGAACACACCGCTCAGTTCATCGCGACCAATACCTCGCTACAGTCTTTTAATTAGCTCCAGTGCGTAGTGCTTGTATCGTACCGTTGATTTTCAGTTCATGTAGTGGCATTGACGTTATCAAATCAAGGCAATTTATCTGATCAGATTCAAGCGTCAGCTTGCGCAACTGTGTTAACGCTAACAGCGGAGTGTAATCATTGACGTTACTGTTCACCTCCAGCTCGACTAATTGGGTGAGGTTGCTCAATGGGGTCAGAGAAGCAAGACTTGTTGATCTGATAAACAGCTTTTGTAA
>JBMZDK010000123.1:0-11737 GCA_049614265.1 Thiolinea sp. | reverse complement strand
CAAAATGACACAAAAAATATAACGCAAACAACCGCCGAGCCTACACCTGAATCAAAAACAGCAACGACAGCTGATAACCCTACCCCTCAACCTGAGGTCGATATTAACTGCATTCTTCAACTGAGCGGCTGCAATAGCCAGGACACAATAACCACTGACAACAAGGACTGAAATCATGAGACACATCCAGCATTTTTTAGTATTAGTTTTGCTTTTCTCTATCTTTAACCTCGCCCGGGCCTCATGCCCAAACAAATTCTTTGATGAATCCTGCTCCTGTCTTCCACCACAAAATGGTTATTGCATCACTGCAGGCAGCAAAAAATTTACTTACTACAAAATTGCTGAAGACCTGAAGCAATTTGTTGCGCCTGATGCCGGGATTGAGCTTAAAGTCATGGAGGGAGAATCCGTGAAAAATATTAAACGTATGCGCTGGCAGCATGGAGTTAAACTTTCCATTATTCAGTCTGATGTACTGGAGTTTTATAAAGCAGAACAGAAAAACGGCAACCCGGTTGCAGCACAAATTATTAAACCCCTGCGCGCTGTAATGCCACTTTATAATGAAGAAGTGCATATTCTGGTAAAGGCAAAATCAGGCATTGAAACCTTCAGTGACCTGAAAGATAAAAAAGTTGCCGTAGGCCGCTTAACCAGCGGGCCAGCGGTCACGATGAAATCCTTGTATCAACATGTCTTCAATGAAGAGATGGCCAGCGATAATATTCATTACACACCCGAAGGTGTGGATAGTATTGATGACGGCTTAGGTGCACTGGCCAACGATTCTGTTGATGCCTGGGTCATGGTGGTAGGACAGGGTACCGAACGCATCGCCGCATTTTTGCCTGAAGCTGCCAAGCACTTTAAATTTGTTAAATTTGATGCCAATAACGCACAGGAAAAGCAGATTCTTAACGGCCCATACTTTACGGCAACCATCCGGAAAGACAGCTATCCCTGGCTTGAAGAAGATGTCCCGACAATCACAACCAAAGCGATATTAATAACACAGCGTTATACCAATCCGACCACTAAAAAGAATATCCGCCTGTTCACACAATCCTTCTGTAAGAACTTCGCCAGATTACAGGCTGAGGGCAACCCCAAATGGCAGGAAGTAAAACTGGAACGCATTAAGCTGCCCGGGGACTGGCAATATTCCAAAGATGCCATTGCTGCGTTTGATTCAGATAGCTGCAATTTAAAAGAGGTGATTCCCGGTGTGCAGGCACAGGCCAACGATGACGGCTGCTCGTCTCAGGAGGCTGTGCTGAATTTGTGTGTCGCAGAGGAATAAACCGTGACAAACACAAAAAATAACCCGGCATATGAGTTGTATTAACTGCGCTTCAGATTTCCCAGCTGATCCTGAAACCGCAAACCAATATCAACAGCGGGCAAAAACCAGGGCCATCCTTTGTACCACCAGCGTTTGGGGAATTCAGTCTTACTAAAGGCTGTTTCTCCGTCTGGCTCGCCCAGCATTTGTAATGCGACCTTATTTCCAAGATAAGGGGCCATCGTATTACCATTACCGGAATATCCCATCGCATGCCAGATACCATTTATCCGGCCAACATGGGGCAAATAGTTAAAGGTAAAACCGGTGAAACCGCGCCAGCTATGACTAATTGCGCTATTTTTTAGCTCAGGGAACACCTGTACCAATAAGCCTTTCAACTGCTGACGAGCTAAGGATTCCGGCGCATCAAACATCGCGGCACGCCCGCCAAAAATTATTCGCTCACCATCCGGTGAGGGTCGATAGTAACAGTGTCTCACCCGGGTTTCGACAATCATACGTCCCTTTGGAAACAACTGGTTAATCCGCTCTTTCCCTAAAGGTTCAGTGGCAATAATAAAACTGGGAACCGGAATAATACGTTCATGCATAGCACCCAGGCACGATGGCGTATAACCATTAGTAGCCACCAGAACCTCTGCAGCTTTTACTTCGTTTCGACTGGTCTTGATTTGCCAACCTGCTCCGGATTGCTCAACCTGCTGTACAGCTGTATCGCCCTGTATTATCGCACCCGCCTTTTGTGCGGCTGCCAGCAACCCGGCTGTCCATTTTGCAGGGTTGAAGCCACCATGGCGATGAAAAATCAGACCGCCATGATACAAATCCGTCGTCACTTCTTCATGTTTCCGCGCAGCGGGCAACATCTCAGCATCCAATGGGATCAAAGATTGTAAACGTTCCAGCCCACGTGCCACACCTTCATATTCATTCGCCTGCCATAAGGCACGGAAACGCCCGCACTCACGAAAATCACAGCGAATATTCTCTTCGGCCATCAGCTGTTTAGCATATTCCGTCGAGTCAATGTGCGCTTCCTGTAACAGAGAACGGGCAGTATCTGCACCATACTGTGCAGTCATCTCATCAATCGACAAACGATGCCCGCCACCAAGCATGCCGCCATTGCGTGAACTCGCACCCAGGCCTGGTGACTTTGCATCCAGTACCAATACCGACCGACCTGCCTGGGCTAAAGTGCGGGCGGCAGTTAAACCTGTCAGTCCGGCACCAATCACCAATACATCAACTTCACCCGGTAACTTTTGCTGTAACGGAGACTGTGGTTCTCCTGCCTCATCCCACCAGTATGGCGTAGACTTAATCATCTTTCCCCATCCCCGGGCCTTTTAATCACAGGCCGCCGTTACAATAATCTCAACCTTCAATACATCACGTGCCAGTTTCGCTTCACCACAGGCTCTTGCCGGGGCATGACCATCCGGTACCCAGGCATCCCACACCGCATTCATTTCAGCAAAATCTGCCATATCACTCAGCCAGACAATAGCCTGCAAAATACGCGTACGATCAGAACCTGCTTCAGTCAGCAATGCATCCACACGACGCAAACATTCTTCCGTTTGTGCAGCAACACCATCACCCTCGCCGACCTGACCACAAATATAGGCAACGCCGTTATGTTTGACGATTTTACTCATCCGGGCACTGGTTTGAAGGCGTTCAATTGTCATTTTGTTTTGTCCTGTCTATCTACGATTATCGTGACTGCAACAGAGCCGTGAGGCAATGCCGCTTCGAAAAATTTCAGTATCCCGCAGTGTCCCGGGCTTTACAAGCAGCATATTTATCAACATTAAATAAAGAATAAAAATACCCGAACCAGCATTGGCAAAATAAATACCAGCCGATATACTCTGTGTTTTTAGTGTGTTCAGGGCATTACCCTCCGTCAAAAACTGACGGCTATATTGCTGCTTGTGTGTCTGAGAATTACCTCAGAACTGCAATACTTCCTACCCAGAGAAAGTCTAGTGACTGAAAAATTGCTGTATGAGAGTAAAAACTCTCAGGTATATCTGACTACAGATAAAAAGACCGGTGCGCGTCTCATTCGTAAAACATTGAATAACGAATATCCGTTACCTGATGAAATTGCACGTTTCCATAATGAGTTTAATATCATTTTTGGTATACAAAGCAATCGCATACGCAAGGCAATCAGACAAGGGCGCTATAAACGCAAACCCGCTATTTACCTTGAATATGTTGAGGCCAAAACATTAAAGCAGGCATTTCAGGGAAAACAGAATGATATAGAGGATTTTCTTCATATCACAATCGCTCTTTCACAAGCAATCAATGAAGTTCACCAGCACAATATCATTCACAAAGATGTTAGTGCTTATAATATTCTGGTCAACCTTCAGGAACGCACCGCCAAAATTATTGACTTTGGTATTTCCTCTAAAATTACGCTGAAAAAATCCCATCTGGGCAATCCTGAACGTCTTGAAGGTAATTTATCGTATATTTCGCCTGAGCAGACCGGACGCATGAACAGAGTGGTTGATTACCGAACCGACCTCTATTCCATGGGCGTCGTATTTTATGAAATGCTCACCGGGCAGTTACCCTTCCAAGCCAGCGATGCGATGCAGATGGTGCATGCCCATATCGCACAACATCCTGCTCCTGTCGATCAGCAAAACCCGTTAATTCCGGGAATTATTGCTCAGATAGTGGCAAAGTTACTGGAAAAAAATGCAGAAGATCGTTATCAGTCAGCAGCAGGAGTTACGCATGATCTGAAACAGTGCCTGAAACAGCTTCACTTAACAGGAGAGATACAGCCCTTCGCCCTTGCAAGCAATGACCACCCCGGCAGATTTCAGATTGTAGAAAAACTGTATGGCCGCGAACAGGAAATTGCAACACTGATGCAGGCATTTCAGGAAACCAGCACCGGCGCCCTTAAACTGGCTTTGGTAGCCGGTTATTCCGGTACCGGGAAGTCCGCCCTGGTGCATGAAATCCATAAACCGATTACTGAAAAGCGCGGCTATTTCATTGAAGGTAAATTTGACCAGTTCCAGCGCGGCATACCTTATTTTGCCATCCTGCAGGCCTTTGAAAATTACGTAAACCTGCGATTGACAGAAAGCCCTGAGCAATTAAAACAATTAAGGGAGCAAATTTTAGATGCGGTAGGTACTGAAGGGCGCGTACTGACAGATGTCATTCCGGGATTAGTACACATCATTGGTACACAACCTCCTGTTGCTGAAGTCGGGGGTAATGAGGCTCAGAATCGGTTTAATTACATCTTCTCACGCTTTGTTCGTGCAATTTCTACTGCGGAACACCCTCTTGCGGTATTCATCGATGACCTGCAATGGGCGGACACCGCTTCATTAAACTTACTGAAAACACTGATGAGTGATGGTGAAAATCACCATTTACTCTGTATCGGTGCTTACCGGGATAATGAGGTCAGTGACTCGCATCCTTTTATCATTGCGCTGGGTGAAATGCGGGAAGCTGGTGTCGATATTGAGATGATCGAAATCGGCAATCTAACCGAAAATAATGTCAGGCAGCTAATCGCAGATGCGGTCGCAGAAACACCGGAAACAGTCAAACCGTTAACACAACTGGTTTACAGCAAAACCAACGGCAATGCTTTTTTTGTGAATCAATTCATGAATGCCCTGTATCAGGAAGGCTTGCTGACTTTCAATTTTGAAGACAAAGCCTGGCGCTGGGAACTTGCCAAAATTACCGCAATGAATATCACAGACAATGTGGTCGATCTCATGGCGGGTAAAACACTCAGACTGCCTGAGGCCACGCAACATATTATGAAGCTTGCGGCCTGTATTGGTAATATTTTTGACGCAAATACACTGGCGGTTATTAGCGAACAGTCCATTGACACTGTAATGGAAAATCTGCAGCCGGGGCTGGCTGAGGGCATGCTTATCCCGGCGGACAAACAATTCAAATTTGCTCACGACAGGATTCAACAAGCGGTTTACTCCCTGATTCCGGAACAGGAGAAAAGTGCCACCCACCTTGCTATTGGGCGTTTGTTGCTGAATAGCCTGTCAGCAGAGGAACAGGATGCTCAGCTGTTCGATATCACCAATCAGTGGAATCAGGGGCGTGAGCAACTGGAAACCGCTGAAGATAAAGAACAACTAACCCTGCTGAATTTACAGGCAGGCACCAAGGCTAAACAGGCATCAGCATTCCGCCCCGCCTACGATTATCTGGCAACCGGAATTTCATTGTTGCCCGAAGATCACTGGCAGAGTCATTATGAAGTCAGCCGGGATCTTTATACGCAAGCCGCTGAAGCCGCTTATCTGAATGGCGATTTCGGGTTAATGGATAGCAATATCGAAGCGGTGTTGAACAATGCCAATGATTTGCTGGAAAAAGTGGTTCCTTATGAAATCCGAATCCTGGCGTTTAAGGCACAGAACCGTTTATTAGATGCCATCAACACCGGATTGGATGTGCTGGGGCAATTGGGTGAAGACTTCCCTCGTAAGGCAACGATGGGCCATGTCATGCTTGATTTGCTGGACACCAAACGCCAGTTAAGAGGTAAAGATATCGCAATACTGTCGGCCCTGCCGGATATGAGCGACCCGCAAAAAATTGCTGCCATGCGCATTATTGCGGATATTGCTTCTTCATCTTACTGGGCTACGCCTGCCCTGTTCCCGCTACTGATTTTCCGGATGTGCAAGCTCTCCCTGAGCCATGGTAATACTGCGTTATCTGCTTTTGGTTTTTCCGCATACGGAGTCATTATGTGTGGTGTATTAGGCACCATGCGTTCCGGTTACGAATACGGCAAACTCGGATTAATCCTGCTGAATAAATATGATGCCCGCGCCTGGCTGGCCCAGATTTACACCCCAATTTATTCCCTGATTAATGTCTGGAATGAGCACGTCGAAAACACTTTTGGCCCGTTACAGGATTCTTATCATATTGGTCTGGAAACCGGCGCTATTGAATTTGCCTGCATCAATAGTAATCTCTATTGCATTAATGCCTACCTTTCAGGACGCACTCTGGAAAAAATTGAAGCAGAAGCCCGTGCTTATAGTGAAAGCTTTGCGCGTTTTAAACAGGAAACCAATGTTAATTATAATGAGGTTTACCGCCAGGGCATGCTCAATTTCATGGGCAAATCAAATAACCCATTAATACTCACCGGCAGCGCCTATAACGAAGATAAAATGATGGCGCAAAATTCAGAACGTAATGACCAAACCGGAAAATTCTTTATTCACTTCAATAAACTGATTTTATGCTATTTCTTTCATGATTTTAAACAGGCAAAGGAACATGCCCGGGAATCACGTAAATTACTCGAAGCCGTATTAGCAAAATTTGAAATTCCCAATCACCACTTTTATGAAGCACTGACATTACTGGCACTCTACCCCGGTGCTAAACACAGCGCTAAACTAAAAATAATGGCACGGGTCAGGAGTACTTTGCTCAAACTAAAAAAATGGGCAAAATACGCCCCGGAAAACTATCAGCATAAATATTTTCTGGTGCGCGCTGAACACTTACGGGTTTCAAAACGCTATGGCCAGGCACGTATAGCCTATGATCAGGCAATACAACTGGCTTCAGCCCATCGCTATATTCATGAAGAAGCCCTTGCCTACGAGGTGACGGGGCGTTTCTATCAGCAACAGAAAGCGGAAACTCAGGCAGAGTTTCATTTCAAAGCAGCTTACAACAGTTACCGGGAATGGGGGGCCAAGGCTAAGCTGAAGCACCTGAACCAACTCTACCCACAAATCATTTCCGGCACATTAGGACAAAGCAGCCTGAGCACTGCCGGAACTTTAACGGTCGACTCCATCACATCTGATACCGGCAACCTGGACTTAATTACGCTACACAAAGCATCCACAGCCATTTCCGGTGAAATTGTGCTGCGGAATTTATTAAAAGTGTTAATGGAGATCGTGATAGAAAATGCCGGTGCACGCCGGGGCTATTTACTGTTAGAAACCGATGGCGAACTATTCATTGAAACCGAATATGATCTCGACCAGCAGAAAACCGCTGTAATGGAGCATGAAGCTTTCGCTGACTGTGAACAAATCGCACGGAGTGTCATCCAATACATCCACCGTACAAGGCAAAATATCGTCATAACCGACGCGACAAATGATTCCCGCTTTGCCAAGGACGCTTATATTCTGGCACAACAACCACGCTCTATTCTAAGCCTCCCTGTCATCAATCAAGGTAAATTTATTGGCATTCTCTATCTGGAAAACAATCTGAACACCGGCGTCTTTACCCAAAATCTGTCAGACATGCTTTCTATTCTGGCCGGACAGATAGCAGTATCACTGGATAACGCCATACTGTATGAAAATCTGGAGCAAAAGGTAGAAGAACGTACCGAACAGCTCAATCAGGAAAAACAAAAATCAGACCAGTTACTAAGAAACATCCTGCCTACCGAAACTGCTGAGGAACTGAAACAACACGGCAAAGCATTACCCCGGCGTTATGACAATGTCACCATTATGTTTACCGATTTCACTGACTTTACCCGTTTCACGGCCAAATTAAGTGCAGATGAGTTAGTGGCAGAAATTGATACCTGTTTCGCAGCATTTGACCAGATTATGCAACGGCATGGCGTCGAAAAGATCAAAACCATTGGTGATGCTTATATGTGTGTTGGCGGGCTGCCAGTCGCTAATTCAACCCATGCCCGGGATGTAGTTAACGCTGCACTGGATATCAGGGCATGGATGGCTGAGCACAAACAACAGCGTGCTGAGCAGGGACTGGCAAGTTTTGACATCCGGATTGGCCTTAACTCCGGCCCCATCGTCGCTGGCGTCGTCGGGACGCATAAATTTGCTTATGATATCTGGGGAAGAGCGGTAAATACGGCTGCGCGCTTAGAAGCGGGTAGCGAAGCGGGCATGATCAATATATCATCACAGACCTATGCGTTGATTAAAGATCAGTTTGAGTGTCAGTACCGGGGCAAGCTGCCGGCAAAAAATATGGAGGATATCGCTATGTATTTCGTGAAAGGCCATCGCACTGAGTCTAAAACATGAGTAGTGAACAGAATCCCTCTACAGACAATAATGCAATTCCCGAGCCCGTCTATAAAAAATGCCAGGCTGAAGGTAGCCCACACTATAACGACCTCGGTTTTTTTACTCCCCATCTGCGTAATATTAATCACCTTGCTATAGGGCGTTCCCGGATTATTTCCAGCCCGGTAACGATATTACTGGAGCTTGGCTATCAGCTTTATATGCGGGTACGTGACACGCTGAAAAACTTCTGGCAACGCCTGTGCCCAAAAGATCTCAATGCGCCCTGCGTATCCGGAAAAGCAGACAGCCAGCTTGTCGGTTCACTGGTATTTGCCGGTCAACGCGATGTAAATAAACCCATTCATAATATGCATGTCGTATTCTGGGCGCGCACCTGGGCTTTTCAATGGCGGAAACTGGCTGAGGGCGTTAGCGGGAAAGATGGTAGTTTTAATCTTCCCTTTCATCTGCGTGCTGCGCGTAGCTGGTGGATAATGAGCCGGAAATTTGAGATTTACCAGACACATTATCGCTACAACCCCAACGGCGAACGCCATTTTGACTACACCCTGTTTAAATCCATTTCCATACGGGGCGGCGATCTGATTGGTATGCAATATAATCTGCATCCCATTCAGTTATTTTACTGGGAATATCGCACGGATAGTTCAGTGCCACGCGTGATCATCAAAAATCATGACAAAGATGCTCCCCAGTCATATTCACAGGGGCGTAGCGATGCCCTGAACCAACAGTTTATTCCGATTGAACTCACCAAATTATCACATCTGGAAAAGCTGAAGGAAAACCCGGACTCACTGACGATTCAGGCTATTCAAAACGATTACCCCGTTAATCTCACAGTGTGCATGGAACGCAATGTGCCAGGCATTACCCGTGGTGACGCGTGGTTTGGTGTGCGCATAATGAATGGCATGTATGCTGCAACGTTTATTGCGGATCAGAAACACGCCGGACACTACCAGACTCAAATTTTTGGCACCTGCCAATATGATCATAATAATGAATACGCTTTTCCGTCTGCCAAAATACGCTTTTCACTGACAGCCGATGGCGAGATGATGCCCGAGGAAATTCAGCTCACCGGGCCATTAACAGCTACCGATAATGATCCCCACACCACTCAGCGTTTTACACCGGCGGATGGTGAAAAATGGCTGCAGGCTAAACGCGTGGCACGGGTCAGTGGTGCTTTATCCGCAGAGCTGGACGATCATTTTGCCGGCACACACCTGGTAACTGAGCAATATGCTATCGCTGCTTACCGAAATCTGCGCCTGAGCCCGGTCGCCGCACTATTATTCCCTCATCTTAAAGAAGTGGTATTGGTTAACCACTCAGCCGATTCCATTCTGGTTGGTCCGGCACAACCTGCTCCACAGCCATCCAGCATTCGTGATGGCGGATTGATTCTGTGGCTGGAAGACCGGATTAGTCGCTGGCTGAATAAAGCCGTGTTTGAAACCGGTGGTTATATTCCACAGGCTTCAGCTTTAACGGCCAAAGGCATTTCACAACGGGTTCATGATTTGATGGGTGTGCAGGACTGGAAGGACTGGCAACCGATGTCCCCCATCAATGCAAACCATTATTTTGCTCACGCGCAAAACGCCTATTGGGAAATGCTGGGGGAATATGTCGATGAATACATTGATGACAACCTGGAGGCTATCAAAAAGCACTGGCTGGAGATCTATCGGTTTTCTGAAGATCTGGTGCAACATGCGGTACCGGTCTTTTTGTCCGATAAAGATCTGGATAACCTAGAAGAACAGGATCGTAAGGTCGCAGAAGAGCGCCTGCACTGGTATAGCCACCGTTATAGCTTCAATCCAGGCACTGAACGGGTAAAAATTGACGGTGAACTCAAAGTCATTTCGCCGCTAACACTTTCAGAGCATTTCCAACCGGAAGACCTTGATAACCTGAGAGCACTTTGCCGCTACTGCATTATGATCAGCACTTTCATGCATTCCTTTGTTAACGAACACCAATACGATGATATTGGCGAGGTGTTATATAACAGCCTTGGTCTGCGGTTTGGTGATGGCGAAAATGGCGTCATGGCACCGGAATCAGACACCCGCATTGCTCCCTCACTGGAACGTTCAACCCAGATGATGTGGTTCAGCAACCTGCTTTCACGCACAGAATATGGCTTTATCGTGCGCAATGAAGAAGGCGATATCAATCCAAAGCTCATTGCCGCACTCAAAAGCTACCAAAACAAAATTGAACAGGATGGCAAGGGCATTCTGATCAAAAATATCGAATCCCGTACTAATATCTGAGGAATAAGCATGAAAGCCAGCGAATACCAAGCCGCATCAGATAAATCATTCCCCGGACGTACTATCGATAAACTCCTGCTGTGGATTTTAGCCAAGGGCTTCGGCTTAATGCTTGCCCTGTTTCTTGGCCTGATGAAGCGTGAACGCATGTCCCATAACAATGGCATTGCAGCACGGGGTAAAGTGAAAATCATTGACAACCCCACCTTTCCGGAACACGATTTCTTTACAGCGGGACGGCTTTTCCCTATCCGGATTCGTCATGCTACGGCAACCTTTTATGATGATGCTATGAACGGCATTCGTAGCATGTCGGTAAAGTTTTCGGATGAGCAATTTGAAAGCCCGTTCGATTTGGAGATGAATACCGGTGCTGCCAGCCTGTTCTGGTCAGCTGCCAGCTTCATGCAATTTGCCAAACTGCGCAAAGAAAAATACGGTATTGAATACCCACAGTATTATCATAAATACCCTGATGGTCTGACCGGCGCGCAAATCGCCTTACGCCGTAATCCAACCTCTTTCCATAACCTGCGCTTTTATTGCAAAACCCCTTTCAAATTCATAGCGAAAGATGGCGTAATGCGTTACGCCAAATACCGTGCCCGCCCACTTGATAATCAGCCGGAAACCGGCATAGAAGCTGCCAGCCGCTGGGACACCTGTAATCAGCGTATCCTGCCCAATGAAACACGTGGGCGTAATTACCTGAAAGATGAATATGCCGAACGCCTGCAAAACGGCACAATTAAATACATGATGCAAATTCAAATCCGCGATGCACAACCGAACGAAGACCCGGAAGTCTTTAATAATATGGTGTTGTGGGATGAGGCCGAATACCCCTGGCAAGACTTGGCCGTTATTGAAATTGACGAAGTGCTGGACTGGACAGAAAGCAATATGACATCGTTTTCACTAAACAATATGCCGGAATCACTTGGCATATTACCCGCAACTTCAGTCTACGATTACAACTCGCTGAATTATATGCGCTCTCACTCCGAAATCGCCCGTAAAGCACGGATTCTGGCTTATCGTTTATT
>JBMZDK010000122.1:0-11842 GCA_049614265.1 Thiolinea sp. | reverse complement strand
TAAATAAGCACGCATCAGTTATCAGGTATTACCTGCTGCAATTCTTCAGCAGTTTGGATTGCATACCTGAAAGCGCTAACCGGGCTGCGCGCTGCTTATATCAATAAAAACCATTCCATCTCTTCAATATTCAATCAGGAAAGCAAAGCGTTAATTTTCTAACTAAATAAAGGAGTCCATGGTGATAAAACGCTATTTATTGCTGCTACTTACCTCACTACTAATCATTGCCTGTAATGATGATACGGATACCGATGAGTCGACTCGTGCCGGAACACCCGGTTATTCAGATAGCCCCGGTGTCTTAACGGAATACGAAGCCCCGGCAGCTATAGATGGCGCCGGAAAAAAATTATTTGCCATTTATATGGTTGGCTCAGACCTGGAAGATCAGGGTTTATCAGGAACTAAGGATTTTCTTGAATTAATTAAAGGCTATAACAAATTAACCGCTGCCGAGAAAAACAGTGTTGATATCGTTGTCGCTTTTGGTGGCTCAACCAACTGGCCCGGTATGCGTATTGCCAATATGGGGCAGATTTTACAGGACTGGAATGAAGAGAATTTGGTCATTGCTGACGAGCTGGATAATCTGAATTATGAAGACTCCTACGAATCATCATTTAATAAGTTGCTGAATGCTTTTGGCGACATGGGCGCTGATAATTACCTGTATTACGCACCTAAAGCTCATATGGGCGACGAAAGCTCACTCAAACTGTTTCTGAAATACCTAACGGATGGCTATTCAACACATGACGGGAAATTTCTTGATATGTGGGATCATGGCGCTGCTTATGGTTTATTTGGTAATGACAGTAATTACAACAGTGATGGTTTAACTCTGAAGGAAACCACAACCGCCTTTGACAGCACAGATTTGACTTTCGACATCATTGGTTATGATGCCTGTCTGAATGCGAATATTGAATTGGCATCAGCTATTCATGGCCATGCACGCTACCTGCTGGCTTCGGAAGAAACCGAGCCGGGGCATGGATGGGATTACGAAGATGTTATTGCCTACCTGATCGATAATGACGATCCTGTCGAACTCACAAAGAAGATGATCGATAACTTTGTGACAAACCCTGAACATGCAGCAGATGGTAAGACACTGTCTGTTGTTGATATGAATCATTATGATGCTTTATTCAATGCCATTACACAGTTTGCCAATGCGGTTTCGGCGCAGGTGCTGGATTCAGAAACTAAACAGATTCTGGCAAAAGTGCATCAGGGAAATACCAATCTGGTTGAAGGGTATGGTAAATCTAAAAATCTCCCGGTCGGTATGACCTACGACCTGAAAGGACTCGTCAACGTTTTCCACACTGAAAGCTCTGATACCACCATTATCAATGCTGCTAAATCAGTTTTAGATCAGCTGGAAGATTACATAGTTTACGCTAATGCTGATAAAAGCAGACCACATGCACACGGCGTCACTATTGCCCCCATTCTCGCCTTCCGTGATGACGGCAGTATCAAAGATGAGCAAATCCCCAATCAGGCTTATCTCAGCCTGATGACCGATGTTTATAATAACCTGGTACTTAATGATAACAGCGCCCCGACTACCCAGTTCGCCAGACCCGGAAGCCGTCCGGTATTTGCCAATCGTGCAGAAATGGATAGCTTATTCATGGCCAGAACCAGCGATGATATCTCGGAAGGTACAACAGCAATATTTACAGACGATAACCTTTCTAAAGTCATCACTGCCTACGCTAATATCCTGCAGGATGAAGATGGCAACGATACCATCCTTATGCTTGGTGAGCTTCCGGCAATTAAAACCCAAAATGCCAACGAGTATTTTACGGCCAAATGGAATAAAAAATGGTTTATTGTTCAACTCGGCGATACTGAAGCAACAGAAACACCATTATTCCTGCAATACGATGGTTCAGTAACGGATGAAGAAACCGGAGAGACACTGGAAAAATTTTCCGGAGAAATTGATTTCATCAAAGCCAGAAAAGACTATTCAGCCTATCCGGCAGATGAGCAATTTGACTATGGACGTATCCATCTTAAAGTTGATGCCGAAAACAATGTGGTTTCTCATCAAATCAGCCCTTACAGAATGATGTATAGCTCTGCTGAAGATACAGTTGGTTTTCCACAGTTCGAAAAATACGGCCAGCCATTACAAAAAGGCGATAAAGTCCGCATGCTGTCTAATGCCTTTGTGCCTGCGACAAAGGAAAACTACTGGAATATTGAAGGAGATTTTATCGAGGTCAGCTTAAATACACCTGTTTTCACTTTCACCGAGCTAGAGTTTGAAGATGAGAATGGTATGTTGCTTGATTATTATTATCTGATGCGGGCTGAAGATTTTGCCGGAAATATTGCAAATACCACACCCGAGAAAATTTAACGTGTACCGGCACAATATACTGAAACCGGCTGGCTGAAACGGTTTTTACCTACCGGGGCAATCAACGATGATTACCCCGGTCGTTTTGCCACATAAAAGGTACGGAGCCTAACCGCAGCCACTAAACAGAAAGCTCAGGCTGGCTAACACACTCCGCACTCACCGTTGCTGAGATTAACCCTTTATCATCCGCCATCCCCGGAATATCAACGCGCTCGACAGATACCTCAACACTCAGTACCTGCCCCCCCATTGCTTCAGCGCGTGACACGGCCAGTTTGCGCGCCAGCTCATCAGCCTGTTGCAGGGCAGCCTGCGGTTCCGCAACAGTCACAACCTCATCAGCACAATGCAGGTGATAACCACCGGATTCGCCACTGCTGATATCAACGCTGGCATGCACTTTAATCCGGCCAATTGCAGCTCCTACGGCATTTGCAACATGGCTATTATCAGGAATAACCGTGTCTGTACCGAGTCGCTTGCCCACCTCGCCATAAAAGACAGGTGCAGGCCCGCCAACAGCTACCAACGGGATCGCCGGTTTCAGACTAACCAGCATATCCATGATTTGATTGCTGCCACGGGTGATGGTGCTTACTAATGGATCGTCAGCCGCAAAGTGACAACCGGTCAGGCGTTCAATAATGACATGCGTGCTTTTTGCCACCATTGCATCAAACACATCCTGTGCAAACGCACGGCACTCTTCGTCACGCTTACTTTCATCCCAGGAAATCTTGCCGTAAGAACGTCCGATCATCAGGCAGACCAGTTCCGCTACCTCCCGTGACCACTGTGACTGACGATCCAGCACATGCGCAGCATCACTCGGAGTAAACCCGGCAATTTGCAGAATGCCACGACCGGCCATACGGGTGACCCGATAACGGTCAGACACTGAATTCACCACATCAGACCAGCGTACCGGCTCTTCACCAATAGCCTGCAGAAATGCCACATCGGCAGAATTCAGGTCACGCGGGATTTCCGTGTTATCAAAACCTTCCGGACGCAGAATAAACAAGGTTGCCACACCCAGCCCCATACCAATGCTCAGGGAAGATTGCAGCGCTTTTTTCACAGATGGCCAGCGGGCACCAATCAGCGACACCGGCACCACCCTGTTCGCCTGCAGCTCAATCCTGCCTTTGTAGTCAATGGCAATCTCACTGTCACCACCAAGGCCAATGGTTTGCATATCAATGGCTTTTACCATGGTGCGGTGTTCGCCAATCATCGCTCCTTTCTCATTCAAATCCGGCCAGCCATTTTTCACAATCGCGACATCAGTCGTGGTGCCACCAATGTCAGAAATAATAAAATCCTTCTCTCCGGAAAGGAAATTAGCTCCGATCACGCTGGCTGCCGGGCCGGACAAAATCGTTTCGATTGGCTTTTCCATAATGGTATCCGCACTGGCAAGCGAACCATCACCTTTCACAATCATCAGCGGGGCTTGAATGGACTGATCAGCCATCACTGCACGCACAGAAGTTACCAGCGCCACAATCAACGCAATAATGCGGGCATTAAAAGCTGCCGTCAGCGCCCGCCGGGGGCCATTCAATGCTTCCGATAGATCACAGGATGCCGTCACCGGGCACCCTGTGTGCTCACGGATCAGCTCCTGCACACGCCTTTCATGGCGGGTGTTACGCACAGAATACATCCCTGCCACGGCATAAGCGTCCACCTGACCCTGGTATTCATCCAGTGCCGCACATAACGCCTCTTCATCTAAAGGAGACTGCTCATTACCATCGTATTTATGACCACCGTCAATACGGATAATACGGGCGCTGGGCAATGCCTGTTCCAGCTCAGAACGTTGTAACATGGTGTCGTCAAAACCCACTAACACCACACCCACCGATGAGCCTTTACCCTCAACCAGCGCATTCGTTGCTAATGTGGTCGAAACCGATACCAAACCAATGGCGTCGTGGCTCACCTTGTCAGCCGTAGCTGCCAGCACTTTGTGCAATGACTGAATAATGCCTATCGACAAATCACCACGGGTGGTGATTGACTTTGCTGTTGCAATGACAGAATCATTTTGGGTGTCAATGATTACCGCATCGGTATAAGTGCCGCCGGTATCAATACCAATATTAAATTGCGTCATCAGTGCACTCCCTGTTAGCCACGACGTCTGCGGCGGCGCCGGCCACCAGCGGCAGCACTGTCATCACTTTGTTCAACAATTTTTTCGGGTGGTTTGTCCACAACAGAAAACAGATTAGGGAAGTCGTCAGTTTTATTCGGAAACGCCATGGCATCGACAAAATATTCCTGAAACCTGGCTTCTACAGCAGTTTCAATCTTTTCAATATCACGCACGACATTTTCAATCGTCTTCCTTGCCCCCTGATTCAACAGGGCGATCCGCGCACCGGTACCGGCAGCATTACCTGCTGAGGCAACATTCTCCAATGGGCAGTCCGGAATCAATCCCAGTACCATTGCATGCTTGACATCAATATGGCTACCGAACGCACCAGCCAGACGAATGCGGTCAATATGCATGACGCCCATCTTATCCATCAGCAGTTTAACTCCGGCATATAGCGCAGCCTTAGCCAGCTGAATCTGGCGCACATCGTTCTGGGTCACTGAAATAACGCTTCCCTCACCTTCACCATTATCGTGCAACACATAAGACCAGGTACGGTCATTGGCAATAACCCGTGGGGTAGTCGCTGCTAAATCGCCGTCAATAACACCATCCTGCGTAATCACACCGGCAAGAAACATTTCGGCAACCACTTCGATAATACCTGAACCGCAAATACCATTAACGCCAATGTCTTTGGTTTCTTCCGCAAAACCAGGCTCATTCGACCACAACTCAGAACCAATCACCCGAAAACGGGGTTCTCTGGTGACCGGGTCAATTCGCACCCGTTCAATCGCGCCCGGTGCCGCCCGCTGCCCGGAAGAAATCTGAGCACCCTCAAACGCCGGGCCGGTAGGGCTGGAACAGGCAAACAGCTGCTCATGGTTACCCAGTACAATTTCCGCATTGGTACCCACATCCACCAGCAGAGTGACTTCTTTTTGTACCTGTGGCTCTTCAGACAACACCACACCCGCTGCATCAGCACCCACGTGACCTGCAATACAAGGCAGGATATAGGCCATCCCTCCTGAGTTAATACTCAGATCCAGTTCACTGGCATAAACATTCACCGACTCATCTGTCGATAAAGCAAACGGTGCGCCGCCCAGCTCAATCGGGTTAATACCTAACAGGATATGATGCATAATCGGATTGCCAACCAGCGATACTTCCAGGATATCAGTCACCGGAATACCGGCATCACCCGCCACGTCCGCAATCAGACTATTCAGCCCTTCGCGCACCGCTTTCATCATTGCTTCAGTGCCATCAGGGTGCATCATCACATAGGACACCCGGCTCATCAGGTCTTCGCCAAACCGGATCTGTGGATTCATCATGCTGCCGGAATGCAGCACCTTACCGGTGATCAGGTCAACCAGATTAGCGGCGATAGTCGTGGAACCGACATCAATTGAAACGCCAAAGGCATCTTCCTTAAAACCCGGCCAGACCGACATAATGCGTGACTGCTGATAAACCGCAACGGTAACAGCCCATTTACCTTCGCGCAAAGCGGCCTGCAGCTGTTGTAATACCGTTAAATCACAGCGCAAGTCTTCCAGCTGCCATTCAAATTCCAATGCTTCACACAGACGCTGATAGTCCCCTTTCGGGTTGTGCATATCTGCTTCTTCAACTTCCACATAGTGCAACTGCACCGCAGTATCGAGCACAATATCACGCAGATCAGCAGCTTTGCGCACAATCTGCTTATGCACCTGGCTATCAGCAGGCACATCAATGACCAAATCCCCCTGAATGAGCGCATGGCAGCCAAGACGCCGCCCCTCAGCCAACGGTTTACGCTGTTCTTCGTAGCGTTTTTCAGTTTCGGTAAAACCGTTCAGGTTTTCAATTTTTGAGGTAATACCATGTTTCGGAAAGGAACCCTCAGAACACAAAATCTGACAGCGGCCACACAGACCACGACCACCACAGATAGAATCAATATCAACACCCAGTTTCTGTGCAGCCTGTAACAACGGTGTACCCAGGGGGAACTGCCCCCGACGACCGGAAGGCATAAAAACGACTTTTGCAGTTTCTGTCTCTAGCTCTGTTGTTGTCACCATAATGATTCTCTTTACTGAAGTTGTGTTTATGGGTTTATAGTTTGTTTACATGAAAAAACCCACCATAACGTTTAAGAATATGGTGGGTTTCATACCTCAACACCACCCTGCGGCAGCTCAGGCTTTCCTGCTATTTGAATAACAGGAAAGCATCAGGTTCAGATTAAGCGCGACGGCGACGGCGATTACCGCGGGCACCACGTCCACCTTCTTCGCCTTCTGCTGCCGGCTCACGGTATTTCCTGATCCATGCCGCACAGTCCGGATCATGCCCCATCATTACGTCAGCACCCAATACTGCCTGCATTACTTCTGCATGCAATGGGCTGGTAATTGCAGAGGTCATACCCGCACCGATCGCCATGGTCAAAAAGGCACTGTTAACACCATTTCGGTTCGGCAGACCAAAGCTAACATTAGACGCGCCACAGGTAGTATTAACCTTCAATTCATTACGTAAACGGCCTACCAGTGCCATTACCTGACGACCGGCGGTATTGATTGCACCGATTGGCATTACCAGAGGGTCAACCACAACACGGTCATGCGAAATACCGTAATCAGCCGCCCGCTCAACAATCTTCTTCGCGACTTCAAAGCGTACGTTTGGATCTTCAGAAATACCGGTTTCATCATTTGAAATCGCTACGACAGAAGCATCATATTTAGCCACCAATGGCAAAACGCGCTCCAGGCTCTCATCTTCACCGGTCACAGAGTTAACCAGCGCCCGTCCCTGATACACACCCAAGCCAGCTTCCAGAGCATCAATGATCGAAGAGTCAATACACAAAGGCACATCGGTAATACCCTGAACCAACTGAATAACCTCAGCCAGAATTTTTGGCTCATCAGCCAGCGGAATACCGGCATTGATATCCAGCATTTGCGCACCGGCTTCAACCTGAGCAATAGCATCTGCTTCCACCCGGCTATAATCACCGTTTTTCATTTCTTCGGCGAGAATTTTACGGCCTGTGGGGTTGATCCGCTCACCAATAATAATGAAACGCTCTTCAAAACCGATTTTGACTTCCTGGTTCGGTGAGGTAACTACTGTAACTGTCATAATGCTTCTCCGGTAGCGCTTTAAGGGTTGAGTTGAGCCACTACCAAATGTCTGTTATAAAAATGAAAACCTGTTTTCTACTTGCGTTGGTTTTAATCCAGCTTAATCGTTGGCGAAAAACCTTTTTTGGCGCCTGTTTCTATATGGCCGTCAGTCACCGCATAACTCCACTGTGCACTGCGTTTCAAACCACCCAACGGATACATATGCAAACCACGGATTCCACAATCGGGGTCGGCCGCTTTGTACTCAGCCAGATCACGCACCTGCTTATCCGGTGTCTGCACTAACAGCAACTTGTGAATATGCTTCGCTTGTTTAGTCAATACCTGCATGGAAGCACCCACACCGCATGCTTTTGCATGGCCTAACAGGGATTTCAGCGAAGCAACCCCCGGAATGCCAATATCAATCGGCAACCTGTTACCTTCCTGATTGAGTTTTTTATCCCAGGCAATAATCGGTTCTGCTTCAAAGCAAAACTGTGTCACCAAATGACAATCAGCATCAGTACGTTCAGCAAAGCTGTTTTTCCAGGCCAGGGCGTCAGCAATCGCCTCATCCGACATATCCGGGCTACCTTCCGGGTGAGCGGCCAAACCGATGGTTTTAATACCGTATTTATCAAACAGTCCGGTATCTAACAGTTGCATCGAATCGGTAAAATCACCGACCGGATGCTTTACCGCACCGGCAATTGCCAACACCCGGCTCACACCGCATTCTTCAGTAACACGCTTTAAGTTATCTTCAAAAAACCGGACGTTTGGAATACTGCGCGCAGCAAAATGCGGTACCGGGTCAAATCCTTCGCTCTGCAATCGCTTGGTAACTGCAATGGTGTCGTTGAAATCCGATCCGGGCAGAAAAGTAATATAGACCGTGGTACCTGGGCGTAAATGATCACGGTAGTCAGGAATTTTAGCGGCGGAACCCGGCGTGGTTTCAGTCGTGAAGCCGGTCATAAAATCAATAATAGCTTGCCTTGAATCAATCGTGGCGGTGGCTGCTGTCATAGCTGGTATCTCTGTAAAATAAAATGAAAACGTTGCAGTGTGAATCAACTTGCTACAGTGAAAATATGCGTTGAACACAGTTTGGCATGCGGTGTATTCACCACCCCAGCTATCAACTGTCATGAAAACGCGATGTTGTACCTTTGCAAATTGATCTTTTGCAATTCAGTATCGAACTGCACACTGACCGAGGTAATTACGCCTCTGCTGCCAATCCTTTGTTACGGATCATCGCATCCAGTAACGCGTCAGAATACTCAGCCTCAAAGGCATTCGCCTCTGCTTCTGCGCTCTCCTGAATACTCATGCCATCCTCACATTCATAAGGTGTGGTTTTACGTACCCACTCCTCAACATAAGAATCGGTATCACCTTTCCCGGCACGCATAGCCGCTTTGTCAATCGCTTCCTGAAAGCGCTGACTTAACACCCATTTACCTTTGGAACGGCCTTGTTTAATGATGACTTGCGACGGAATGTCGCGCCAGTAGACAACTATTTTCTGTGGCATGAAATATACTCCCTGCCAGCAACATCAAGATTGGGGATGCCACTTGATGGATTGAACATTCAGGCTGGATTCCAGCTCACCGTAACCGGTGTGGACATGCTTAAATTCCAGCCCCAGGTACCGCGCAGCCTTTTGCGCGGCTTCCATTAACTGAGGATCATGTGTTTGTGACAAGTACACCAGACGCTTGTAATGCCCGAACAGCATTTCAGCCATCTCCGGGTGTTTGTCCAGCTTAAAATCCCGGATGATCAGGCGCTCAAAATGTCGCGCCAGAAAATCGGTCAGATAAAAGCTGCCCAGCTCCTCCTCTGCCAGCTCATCAAACGCCTGTAAACCGTGGAAAAACGCATAACAATGCGCTCCCGGCAAGCGCTCCAGGCCTTCAGCAGCAATAATATTATCAATCTGGCCACCGGTACCGCAGTCAGCATAGCCAATATAGATATGCTCATACTGATCACGGTACTTATCAATGGCCGCCTGCAGCTTTCCCGGTATTTGTTCGGGATGGTTATGCAGCTCAGCATCCAGACACTGTAACCTGACATGATTCCAGTTATTCAGCAGCTTTACCTGCTGAATTTCTTTTGCAATTGCACCACAGGCGATAATCAGAACAGATTCGACGTTCACCTGTGATGTCTGAGCGTTCATGTCAGCACAATGCCGGGATTAACAGGAACGTCAGGCAGCAGCGCGACGTTCTGCAACCATGGCCACGCCGGTACTTGAGGCAGACGCCGCATCACGACAATAGGCATCAGCACCCACGGCTTCACCAAACTCTTCGTTCAGTGGCGCACCGCCAACCAATACAATGTAATCGTCACGAATACCTTTTTCGACCAGCGCATCAATCACCACTTTCATGTATGGCATGGTCGTCGTTAACAGCGCAGACATACCCAGAATGTCAGGCTGGTGTTCTTCCAGTGCTTCCAGATATGCATCGACATCATTATTGATACCTAAATCAACAACTTCAAAACCGGCACCTTCCATCATCATGGTAACCAGGTTTTTACCAATATCATGGATGTCACCTTTTACTGTACCAATCACCATTTTACCGACCGGTTTAGCGCCCGTTTCTGCCAGCAATGGACGCAGAATCGCCATGCCACCTTTCATCGCATTGGCCGCCAACAGCACTTCCGGCACAAACAAGATACCATCACGGAAATCGATACCAACAATCGTCATGCCACCAACTAATGCTTCAGCCAGCACTTTATCGGCCGCCCAGCCACGATCCAGCAGAATCTGGGTACCTTCGATTATTTCTTCTTTCAGTCCATCATAAAGATCGTCGTGCATCTGCTCGACCAGTTCCTCATCCGACAAATCAGCCAGGATGATCTCTTCATCATCGTAATCTTCATCTGCCATTGCATGGATCTCCGCTGTTGGTTGTTAAGTAAAGTAGTTAAATTAAACTGGTTAACCAGAGTTTTGCCATATACATTAAAAACGTGGATTGTATACCTCATGTATACAATCCACAAAGAAAATATCATATCCCGGATTAATAATTCATATCCGGGAAAGAAGCTTTTCGCTGCTCCATAAACGCAATCAATGCTTCGTCTACAGCAGGGTCAATAGCCGGTGCTTCATAATCATTTAACATCTGCTTAAATTGCTTATTAGCCCGCTGAGCACAATCCTGTGCACCTTCTTCTTCCCACTGCTCGAAGCTATTGCTATCTGCCAGTGAAGAGCGATAGAAAGCATTCTCAAAGTTTGCCTGCGTATGCTGAGAACCCAGGAAATGACTGCCCGGCCCGACTTCACGCAACGCGCTGAGTGCCTGACCATTTTCATCCAGCTTCACGCCGCCCAGCAAAATGGCGATCATATTGGCCTGATCAGCATCCATCAGAAACTTTTCATAACTCATAACCAGACCACCTTCCAGCCAGCCGGCGGTATGCAACATGAAATTAACACCGGCCAGTGCTGCGGTCTGCAAAGTATTCGCTGCTTCATAAGCTGCCTGTGCATCCGGCAGTTTAGAGGCACAAAGCCCGCCACCGCTACGGAATGGAACCCCTAAACGCCGGGCCAGCGCCGCTGCAATGTATAAGACCTGACTAGGTTCCGGGCCACCAAATGTCGGCGCACCTGACTGCATGGAGACGGCTGTCGCAAAAGTTCCGAACACTACCGGTGCACCGGGGCGAACCATCTGGGCAAATGCCATTCCGGCCATCGCCTCGGCCAGAATTTGTGTCGCGGTACCGGCTACTGTAACCGGTGACATCGCACCGGCAATAATGAACGGAGAAATCACGGTTGCCTGCATATTGCGCGCATACACCTTCAGCGCACCCAACATGGTGTCATCAAAAGTTAACGGAGAATTCGCATTAATCAGGCTAATGGCAACCGTATTATTTTCGACAAACTCATCACCAAAGACGATTTTTGCCATATCGACGGTATCCTGCGCACGTTCCGGCGCAGTGACTGAACCCATGAAAGGCTTGTCGGAGTATTTGATATGGCTGTACACCATATCGAAATGGCGCTTATTGACCGGAAGGTCAACCGGCTCACAAATGGTACCACCGGAATGATGCAGGCCGGGACTCATGTAAGCCAGCTTCACAAAATTTTGAAAATCGTTAATCGTAGCGTAACGCCGGCCATCATCTATA
>JBMZDK010000121.1:0-11852 GCA_049614265.1 Thiolinea sp. | reverse complement strand
GGTGGAATCTTTATCCTGTTCCGAATCTGCTGTTTTAGCATCATCAGTTTTTGGTTTATCAGAATTTGCTGACTCCTGAACCTTATCGCTGGCTTCCTCAGTTTTGTTATCAGTGTCTGCAGCCTCTTCTTCTTTCTCACCATTTAACTCAGTTGGCAGTTCTTTAGGCGTATTGTCTGTGTCAAGGTAGTCCGGTTTATTGTTTTCATTACTATCGAGAGCATCTTCAGGGTTACCATCTCCGTTTGGATCGGCGCTCTCCATCACAGTCATCACACCATCATCATCATCATCAGGATCCAGTGCATCAATCGTACCGTCACCATCAGTATCTCTTTCGCCAATGGCTTCGAATTTATCCGACAAACCATCCCCGTCAGAGTCAGTCAGTGTCGGATTAGTGCCAATACGTTTCTCTTCACCATTCAGGAGGCCGTCGCCGTCATCATCTCTGGTGGCGCGGTTGCTGTCTTTATCAAGATAGTCCGGTATGCCGTCACCATCATCATCACGGGCATCATCAGGTAAGCCGTTTTCATCCGGGTCTGCAGCTTCATCAATCGTCAGGTCACCGTCATTATCGTCGTCTTCATCCTGAGCATCGATGGCACCATCATTATCACTGTCCAGTGGTTGCGCCGGATTATCACCCAGCTCGGCTAAATCATTCAGACCATCGCCATCTGAGTCCGGGTTCCTGGGATCAGTTGTCAGCTTTTCCTCTAAAATATCACTAAGGCCATCGCCATCACTATCAACAGTGTTGGTCTCTTCTGTGGTATCGGCAGCTGTATCGGTTGTGCTGTTTTCTACATCAGTATTGGTTTCTGTTGTAGCGGTATTTGGATTCTCTTCCTGGGCCTGATCGTCATTATCCGTTGGGGTTTCTGAGTCAGCCTCTTTATTGGCAGTTGTTTCGTTTGTGGTCTGGTCAGGATTCTTTTCAGCTCCTGAGTCTTCAGCAGCAGATTGAGTGGTATTTTCATCATCTGCTGTTACGTTTGCTGCACTGCTATCTTCACTGTTTGCTTCAGTTGCTGTGTCTGCGGTATTTTCGGTTGTTGTGGCGGTCTCTGTTGCTGAGTCATTACCGGTGGTGTCAGTTTCGGTTGTTTCAGCAGTTGTTTCTTCAGTTCCTGTGACGGGTGTTTCAGAAGAGGTGTCTGTATCTTCTGAATTGTGACTGGCTTCTGTCGTACTGCTGGTCGAATCTGTTGAGGTTGTTTCAGTATTGCTATTACTGTCGGGTTGCTGGTCGTCTGATTGATCTTCAGTTGCGCTGGCTTGTGTTGAAGTGGCAGTATCTTCGGCTACTTGATTGTCCTCACTGTCCTGAGCGAGGGTGGAAGTATTGTTGTTTACGCCGCTGGTTAATTCCCTGAATTTTTCCGAGGCAGTGGTAATACCCGTGCCAATTAAAGCTGACAGCGCGGAGCTTTCTGAGCAATAACTTTTTATTTTACAGGTATACCACCACCAGCTTCCCACTCCCCATATGCCTGCGAGCAGAAGTACAAAAAACGTTTTTAATCTCATGCTGTTGTCGCTCCCGTCCTATGTTTGGCTTCCGTTGTGTATACCCTTCAACACGGGAAGCAAAAGATAGCTTTCATTGCTGTTAGAGCAGATTTTAATATTCATTAGCACTGTTCCCATGGCAGGCCATGAAAACGCCAGCCACCCAGCGTACTGCGGTGATTATTGTCATCACGGTCACCCTCAAAGCCTTCATCAATATGATAGACATTGTAGTGACCGGCTTCCAGTAATGCGTTGCCTGCATCCAGCGTGCGTTTTCCACTTCGGCAACAGAGTAATACTGAGGCATCCTTTGGGTCAACATTACGACATCTGGAAATAATGGCTTGTTTAACTTCATTGCAGAAATCAGGATTAATATCCCAATCCGGTTCATCAATCCAGGCAACATGTACTGCCCCGGTCGGATGACCTACAAACAAATATTCCATGGAGGAACGGATGTCTATCAGTACACTGGTTTCAGCATTGTCCTGTAGATATTGATATGCTGCTATGGGAGACAGGTTAACCAACTCTGACATGCATAGTCCTTTATTGTAATTGCAGGGCGCTAGTATAGCAGCCTGATACAGTCAGCTCTATCATTGCTGAATCCGTCTGTTATTTCATTGGCGCAATGCGTAAAAGTCATCCACAAAGGCTGCAAAGCGCCCTTCATTCAGTGCGGCACGGATTCCCTGCATTAATTCCTGATAATAATACAAATTATGAATAGTATTCAGTCGTGCGCCAAGTATTTCACCACATTTGTCTAAGTGGCGCAGATAGGAACGTGAATAATTCTGGCAGGTATAACAACCGCATTGCTCATCAATAGGGCTGGTGTCATGCTGATGTTTGGCATTGCGGATTTTTAAGGTGCCGTAGCGGGTAAAGATAAAGCCGTTGCGTGCGTTTCGGGTCGGGATAACACAATCGAACATGTCAATGCCACGTCTTACGCCTTCGACGATATCTTCCGGCTTGCCCACTCCCATCAGATAACGGGGTTTGTCTTTGGGAAGCACCGGTGTTGTTGCTTCCAGCACGGCATCGCGTTCGTCTTTAGGTTCACCCACCGACAATCCTCCGACAGCATACCCATCAAAACCAATATCCATGAGTTGTTGTGCCGACTCAAGGCGTAAGTCGTTATACATGCCACCCTGTACGATACCAAACAATGCTGAAACATTACCTTCGTGGGCAGTTTTGCTACGTGCTGCCCAGCGTACAGAACGCTGCATAGATTCACGGGCTTCATCATAGGTAGCCGGGTAGGGTGTACACTCATCGAAGATCATAACAATGTCTGATCCCAGGTCCCGCTGCACCTGCATTGAGGATTCAGGTGTCATCAAATGGCGGCTGCCATCGACTGGTGATTGGAATTGCACCCCTTCTTCAGAGATTTTACGCATCTCAGCCAGTGAAAATACCTGAAACCCCCCTGAGTCCGTCAATATTGGTTTATCCCAGTGCATGAAATCATGCAAATCACCGTGCGTGCGAATGATATCGGTGCCGGGCCTTAACATCAGGTGGAAGGTATTACCTAAAATAATTTGCGCACCAATGCCCTTAAGTTCCTCCGGTGTCATGGCTTTAACCGTGCCGTAAGTCCCAACTGGCATAAATGCCGGTGTCTGAACTTCGCCGCGTGGAAAGGTTAACTGGCCACGCCGGGCAATGCCCTCGGTTGTCAATAATTTGAACTGCAGGTGAGACATGGAAGCTATCCGTAGTATCAAAGCCGCACATTATGGCGTAACCACGTCAAAACCAGAACCTTTCCGGCAGCGGATAGGCGAAAAAGTGTTGTGCACACAGATTTTAAGAGAACAATATTTCCCCCCAAACCCGGTTCGTTGTCAAAAACGGGCTGCCGGATCACTGGTTTGGCTGGTTTTTCTTGTTTGCTGGCTAAGTGCCTGTAGTGAACCGGTAAAGCCTGACCCTAAAGCAGAATCGTTCGGGATAACATCTGCTTCTGAGCAACAAAGTAAACCTGTATCAGGGGCTGATGTCATCGTCAGAGATCAGTCTGTTGATGCTGCTGATAATACAAAGAGTGTAACAACCACCGGCGTTGCTGAGCGTTCTGATATTGCGAAAAGAAAGCTGCCGGCTTTTCCCGGTGCTGAAGGTGACGGCGCAGCAAGCCGCGGTGGACGCAGTGGTAAGGTATTGATTGTTGATCGTCTGGATGATCCCTGTCCAACAAAAGCCTGTACAACAGAAGATTTAGCTGATCCGGCTAAAACCACTCCGGGAACCTTGCGCTGGGCTTTGTTACAGAATTACCCCCGCACAGTAGTATTTCAGGTGTCGGGATTGATCAAATTGCAGGAAGATCAAGTTGAACAGGTTGATGGACAGTTACATACAAAGCGTCTTGCTGCGATTCGGATTCAGAACCCCTACCTCACAGTAGCAGGGCAAACTGCGCCTGCCGGTGGTATTACCATTATTAATAACGGTATCTCTGTACGTACTCATGATGTGGTCTTGCGCTATTTGCGGTTTCGCACTGGCCGTGGAAGCCGAACAGTGTTTCCGGATCAGCAAAATCCGCAAACACTGATGATTGAGAACGGTGCAGAACGGGTGATGGTTGATCATTGCTCATTTAGCTGGATGCCTGCTGAAGGGGTGAGTATTTTCACCGGTGAAGTGTGGGATGGTAGCAAGGGCACTGCGAAAGATATTACATTATCCTGGAATATTATTGGTGAGGGTTTGGTTCGGCACAAAGACCGTCGTGGTCATCCGAATGCTGCTTTTATGAGTGGTTTTGAGGGGGATGAAAAATATGCGGCCCGGAATATCACCCTGCATCACAATTTAATCGTCCATACACAAAAGCGAAACGGTGATGTTTTAACGCATAATACCCGTTTGCTGAATAATCTGATTTATAACTGGGAATGGTTGCCTACCGTGCTGGCGGGCGGGGTCGAAGCTGATGTTATCGGTAATATCTGGAAGCCGGGGCCAGTCACTCAGACAAATTCAGCGAATAATACCGGTATTCATCTGGTACCCGCTGCTGCTGATCTCAAAGGAAAAGATGCTGGTAACTGGTGGCATGCTGTACAGGGTGAACCGTCGTTATATCTGAAAGATAATGCGTTTGCTGATGTAAATAAGGTGTATTCCAGTGCCCGGGAGCATAAAAAACTGCTTTGTTATTACCGTCAGCGTGATACGGGTTGTCAAAATGATCAGATCAGGGATAGCTGGTTGCGGGATAAACCCATGCAGAAGAAACCGGTTTATCCGGTCACCATTCAGAAAATAGCTGAGGCTGAAAGTAGTGTGTTAAACAATGCGGGAGTGAATAAACGTATAAATCATTTGGGGGTGTGGGTTAATAACCGTGATATGACAGATGAACGTTACGTGGAAGAGTATCAGCAAGGGAAATATATCCGTAATAGTTTCCCCTGGCATCAGGATGACGTGGGAGGTTATGCGGTACCGATTGAGGGTGCTCCGCCACTGGATAATGATAAAGATGGGATGGCTGATGTCTGGGAGGTGGCGAATGGTTTGAATCCGTCGGATGCCTCAGATGCTTTGCAGATTCCACTCAAAGGAAAGGGATATACCTGGCTTGAGATTTTTATTAACGGCATGGCTGAGCCGGTAGAATAGTTCATCAATAGTTCAGTTGATGTGTACCATTGATTTACTGCTAAATTCATTGTGGGAGTTGAAGGTTACCAGGCTTGGGGTTGAGTTTTAAGTGTGGTTCGCTATGGAAATTGAGGGGTTCTCTGCTAGCGGGGTATCGTTCTTACATGCGGGTTGTTGAAGGTATTGTTTAGTATTGGTAAAAAACGTCGAATTATGGAGTGACTCCCTGTAAAATCAGCCGTTCGATATAGGGTGTAGGAAAGTGAACCGGTAATGAGTCCTGATTTTCTCGATTTTGAACTACCAATAGCCGAATTACAGGCAAAGATTGAAGAACTCCGTTTTGTTGATGACACTGAGATCAATCTCAGTGAAGAAATTGCAAAACTTGAAGAGAAAGCGGAAACGTTGACCCGTTCGATCTTTTCCAAGCTGACGCCCCGACAGGTCTCGCAGTTAGCACGCCATCCCAAGCGGCCCTATACCTTCGATCTGGTTAAACATATGGTGGTCGACTTTAAGGAGTTGCATGGTGACCGGGCTTTTGCTGATGACAAAGCAATTGTTGGTGGTATCGGGCGTTTTCGTGGTCAGTCCGTAATGTTGATCGGGCACCAGAAGGGGCGTGATACTAACGAGAATATCCGGCGCAATTTTGGCATGCCCCGTCCTGAGGGCTACCGCAAAGCATTACGCTTAATGCATTTAGCGGAAAAGTTTCAGCTGCCGGTATTTACATTCATTGATACACCCGGTGCTTATCCCGGTATTGGTGCTGAAGAGCGTGGTCAGAGCGAAGCGATTGCGCGCAATCTGTTTGATATGGCCAAATTACGGACACCGATTATCAGTACTGTAGTAGGTGAAGGTGGTTCCGGTGGAGCATTGGCGATTGGTGTCGGAGACCGGGTGATGATGTTGCAATATGCGACCTACTCGGTAATTTCGCCGGAAGGCTGCGCATCAATTCTGTGGAAAAGCGCGGAAAAGGCGGCTGATGCTGCGGATGCGATGGGTATTACAGCGGAGCGTTTACACTCACTGGGTTTAATTGATGAAGTCGTAGCGGAACCGTTGGGGGGTGCGCACCGGAATTTTGCTGAGATTAGCAAAACGCTGGGGGATCGTCTGGAAGCGAATCTTAAGGATCTGAAAGCGATGAGCACTGAACAAATGCTGGGCATCCGTTATCAGCGCCTGATGGATTTTGGCCGTTTTGACGAGGCTAAATAATCAGCTCACCCAATTTCTTGGCGATTACCCGGCTGCCTCTTATCTGCTTGCATTTAGTGGTGGTTTGGATTCCCATGTTTTATTGCATGGTTTAGCACGGCTCAGAACATCAATACCGGGTCTTGTTATACGAGCGATACATATTGATCATGGTTTACAGTCTGAATCTGCTGCTTGGCAGCGTCACTGTCAGTACGTATGTGATGATCTCGGTGTTTCTCTTGAAATAATTAGTTTAGGCCTGCAGCCTGAGCCGGGCCAGAGCATTGAAGCCATCGCCCGTGAAGCACGTTATCAGGTTTTTGCCGACCATATTCAAGCGGATGAAATTCTATTAACTGCCCACCATCAGGATGATCAGGCAGAGACACTACTGTTGAATCTTCTGCGTGGTGCCGGGGCTGCTGGTTTGGCTGCGATGCCGCAGAGTCGCGTCTTTCATGATACTTTGTTATGTCGGCCGTTGTTGAATTGTTCGCAGCAGGAGCTACAGTCTTATGCGCGGGAACATCAATTAAACTGGATTGAAGACCCCAGCAATCAATCGCTTGCTTTTGACCGTAATTACCTCCGCCATGAAATTTTCCCCCGGTTGCAGGGACGCTGGCCTGCTGTTGCAAAAACTTTGTCCCGGGCTGCCCAATGGCAAACAGAAAGTCATGAATTACTGAGTGGTTTAGTACAGCAAAAGCTGACAGTGCTGACTGGTTCAGAACCTTATACGCTGTCAGTGCCGGGCTTACTAAATTGTGAGGAGCCTTTGCAGAAAGCAATACTCCGGCAGTGGTTAAGTCAGCTGGGTTTTACCATGCCTTCCGCGGTTAAACTGAAGCATGTGATGAATGATGTGCTGCTTGCTAAAGTGGATGCAAAACCCTGTGTCAGCTGGACTGGGTGTGAAATCCGGCGTTACCGGGGAGAGGTCTACGCGCTGAGTCCTTTGCCGACACATGATCCGGCGCAGAGTTATCCTTGGCCTGATTATCTGAAGTCATTGCCTGTTCCGAGCTTAGGTATCACTATCAATAAAGATATTCTGGCTGGATTTGTACCGCTGCTGACGCAAACAGATTTAGCTGTGCATATTAGTTTTCGGCAGGGTGGTGAAAAGTTACTGCTATCTTCCGGGAAGCACATTAGCCTGAAGAATTTCCTGCAGAATAAGGAGATTCCTCCCTGGGAACGTTCACGAGTACCACTGGTTTATCTGGGGAAAACGATTATTGCCATTCCGGGGTATTTCACTTTGACCCGGCAACAATTACTGACGCTTATTGAACCCTCGTCTTTCTGATTAGTCGGATATAGAAGCTTTATTGGCACTCATCCTGAGTGTCTGCATGAGTTGATGAAGGGTATCTACAATGAATCTAAAATTATTCAAAACATTAGGTGGTGCACTGTGTTGTGTGCTGATGGCTGGTTCTCCGTTATACGCTGCCGGGAAATATGACAGCAGTTACACCTCAATACGATCTGGTGATTGCCAAACCATTAATATGGATGTTGAAGGCGGGAGTTCAGTACAGAATTGTGCTTCATTTCGCAATATTGGCGTTCAGGTTTTAGAGGGTGATTTGCGCCAGAGTTTGACTTTAGTGATGAATGGTCGCGAGTATCCCCTCAATTTCTGGACACATATTACCCACGGCTTCAGTGTGCTGGGAAATCTTGTTGAGTGGCGCCATGTCAAAGGGCAGCCGGATCAGCTGGCGGGTATGATTGTGCGCCTGACTGCCAGTGAGGGGCAGAACGCGGAAAAGACCACTTCTTATCTGGTTGTAACAAAAGTCACATCCGGCGAAGTTTGTGTGGTGGGAAAAGTGCCTCCGCATGTAAGGGAAAACCAGAATGCTAAAGCACGAGCCATTGCTGAGCAGGCTAACCAGTTACCCTGCTATGGAGATTAATCAGGTATTTGACAGTTAAAAATCAAGCATTTTGCTCGGAGTGACCACTGGTCGGCTGAAGTGAAACCGGAATGGCATAAGTCTTACTATCAGGCCAGTGAAGCCAGAATAATAAAAAGCTATGTTGTCATTCCTGCGGCTGTTGCCAATCCTGTTCTTATTGATGCTGACTACAGTTCGGGCTGAAGTCAGGCTTGAAACCAAAGTATTATTACAGGGCGCTTATGATCCCTCCAGTGGGTTAATGCGCGATGATTTACGCCGTAAAGGGTATTTGCCGCTGAGTCAGCCTTATCAATCTGCTCCTTTTACATATGCTGGTAAAGAAAGCCTGAGTGAACAGTTGCTGTTAACTACTGATGACACAGCGCCGGTTGACTGGGTGTTGGTTGAATTACGTGACATGACTGATGCCACGCTGATCTATGCTCAGCAGGCAGCAGTATTGCGGCGTGATGGCCATGTGGTTGACCCGGCCACTGGTAATACGGCGCTTCACTTTCGCACAGTGAAGCCGGGTAGTTATCAGATTGGTATTCAGCATCGTAATCATCTCGGTGTGGTTTCTGCTGATGTATTTTCTTTGTCTGAGGAGTCACAGCAGCTGATTGATTTTAGTGATCAGGCACTGGCTGTTGTAGGAGAGAATGCCCGGCATCAGGCCAGCGGGCAGCCTGCATTATTATGGGCCGGTGATGTTGATGCCAGTACCCGAATGATTGCCAGTGGGCCGGATACAGATAGTGGTCTTGTATTGGCTCAGGTGCTGACTGAACCGGGTAATCAGGTACAAAGTGCAAACTTTCGTTTAAATGGCTATGCGAATACAGACCTGAATCTGGATGGTGCAACAGTATTTGCCGGGCCTGGTAATGATGTCAATTTGTTACAGGCCAATGTGTTGAGCCATCCCGGTAACAGCAGTTTTAGTAATAATTATATTGTGAAGGGGCGTTTACCTTCACTGGATCGTATGCGCTCGGCTTTGATGACCGGGAATGCCAAACTGATCAGCGATGATAACAGCTTGCTTGATGAGGCTTTGTCGGCGTTGGCAGAGCTTAAGCAAACTCCCGCGTTATTGCAGACATTATATGGTGAGCAGGCAATTACCTATGATCCCGGAAACCGGACGCAGTTAATTCGTTTGCAGAGCTGGGTTGATGGTGTTTATCCCATTGTGCAAGGCAATAAAGGTGAGGTATTGGCGATGGCAGGTGAAAAATCTGCTGCACGTTTTGCTGCCTTCGGCTCAATTCCCACAGAGTATTTTCAGCAAAATGAGAATTTGTCGTTTCAGGAGCCATTTAAACGTTTATTGCTCTGGCTACAGCGCGATGAAAGTGCTGCGCTGACTGCTCCCCGAACACTGGCGTTATCCTTTGCCGGTGGCGATAAGAATGATTTCAAAAACTGGATTCAGGCTAATATTCCTGCCTGGAGTGTTGTTGACTGTAATACCGTCGCGGAATTGGTTAGCTGTTATGCCGGAGCAGATTTGATCATTACCGGGTGGCAGGGAGATGAGTCTGAGGCACAGGCTATTCGTGATGTATTAGCTGATGAGTTAGTGATTGGTAAACCGGTGTTGTATCTGCACACCTGGTATGAAGCCTACAATGCAATTGCTCATGCGATTGCTGATTTACTGCATTTCTCTTTACCTTATGGTGGTAATTACTGGGCGAAAGATGCGGCGAACTGGACTGATGCAGCGACCATGCAGGAAAACATCTGGAGTGAACAGGGCGCTGGCAGTATTGAAGTTATGCTGCAGCACTTTAAAGCCACTGATTATGCTTTTGACTGGCAGGATTGCAGTGGTAGTTGCCCGGATACCGGAGGTTTTAAATCCGGTTTTGATAACGGGGCAAAAAAGGTTCGCAGTATTATGACGGGGCTGGATCAGGAACGGCTGGATATTTTCCAGACTCAGGGAAGTGCACGCTGGGTAAAGTTACTGGCTTTGCTGGGTGATCAGTACCGGCAGCAGATACAGTTGCCAATGGATAAAAATACAACGGATCAGACGGTGTTTCTGAAAGCACTGTTTGCCGATCATGCGGTTTATAACTATCGTGATATTAATCCGGTGCAGTCGGATATGGGGAATTTTAGCCGTAGCGATTTCAGTCATATTACCCCGGTAGATCAGGTCATAAATCTAACCAGCAAACGTAATTTCCGCTCCACCGGCTTATATGCTTTACCCGGTCAGACTTTTCGGGTGACCCGTAACGATGACAGCCCGGTTAATACGACGGTTTTTGTAAACACACAGCGTTCTGGTTCTACCCACGAATTTGAGAATAATGGATATAAACGCCCCAAGTTTTTACAAACACCTAAATTCACCATTAGCCATGGTGAAACTATTCGTCTGACTACGCCTTATGGCGGCCCGATTCAGATTGGTTTTGATAGCAATGATCAGGCTGTTCAATTCAGCTTTGAAAATGTGGGCGAGCACCCTTACTGGAATAGTGCCGAAGATGATGCCAGCTTTGCCCAACAGCTGGCGAAGGGTGATTACGACTGGGCGGAGCTGGTAACGCCGGGGTTTGAAGTTCACTCCACCCTGGAAAAAATGCGTCAGTCTATGAACGATGCAAAGTGGGGCAGTGCTCAGGCTTTAGCAGAAGCTACTTCGCGCTATGTACATAATTTCCCTCATGTGTTGGCGGGGTTTCAGGGGCCTGGTATCGATGTTGTACCGGAGATTCATGATTTTGCAGCGGCACATGGTTATACCATTGATAATCTTGATATGGTGAAACATATGAATGCGGATCAGGCTACCTGTGGCTATGGTTGTTCGGGTAATCCCTATGATGCTTACTGGGCATTCAGTCCGGTTGGACACGGGGATATTCATGAACTGGGCCATGGGCTGGAGAAGTCACGGCTGCGCTTTGATGGTTGGGAAACCCATACGATGACCAATCCTTATTCTTATTACACTAAGTCACAATATTATAAGGATACCGGAGGTGAGCCGGAGTGTCAGAGCCTGCCGTTCCAGCGTATGTTTGATGTTTTGCAGGCCAGTGTGAATGAGGCTGATCCGGCCGTTTATGTCAAAAGCCAGCTATGGGACTCGATGGGGTGGTCAGAAGGCGCCGGAATGATGATACAGATGATGATGGCTGCGCAGGACAACGGTAGTTTACAGGATGGCTGGCACCTGTTGGCACGGCTGCATATTATGGAACGCGAGTATCAGCGGGCAATTAAATCTGAGGACAGCTGGACAGCAAAACGGGGCAGCCTGGGCTTTAGCCAATACACACTCAGTGCAGTTAAAGCCATGTCGGTGAATGACTGGCTGTTAGTTGCAGTATCACATGCGACACAGCGTGATCACACAGATTATTTCACCCTGTGGGCGCTGGATTATTCTGCAGCAGCAGGCGCGCAGGTCGCTGCGATGAATCTTCCGGTTGTGGCACGTGAATACTTTGTCAGCAGTGGTACAGGGTACTGTAAAGGTGAAGGCTTTGATGGTACGAAGGTGCAAATTGATGGGCAACAGAGCTGGCCGCAGTGAGT
>JBMZDK010000120.1:0-11857 GCA_049614265.1 Thiolinea sp. | reverse complement strand
GCATGGGTATAACAGTAATTCCCCAGTACAGTAATTTCCTGCAGTGTGATACGGCGGCTGTCGAAACCATCGCCACTGTTCTGCAAGCCAACGTGGGAGATAATGCCACCGGGTCTGACTGCTGAGCTGGAAGCAACGCGGGTAGCAGGAGCACCCACACAATCCAGTACAACATCATAGTCGCCTTCATGCGGGGCTTTATCCGTCATCGGATTAAAGGCATCAGCGCAATGTTGCTGTTCAACGCTTTTGCGGCGCAATTCATTGGTTTCTGCCAGATCAATCCGGGAGCAGCCCTTAGCTTTTAATACCAGCGCAGCCAGTAAGCCAATTGCACCGCCACCTATTACCAGGCAGCGCATTTCTGACAGTGGGCGGTAAGCAATACGTTCCACCAGGGCCACAGCATGCAGTGCAGTTGCAGTCGGCTCGGTCAGTGCCGCATGTACCGGATCCATATCCTGTGGAATGGCCAGCAGGTTGCGTTCGGCAATGGCCACCTGTTCGGCCAGCGCGCCCTGTAAATACATACCAATCAGCTCACGTTCGCTGCAAATATTTGCCCGCCCGCTCTGACAATCATGGCAGATGCCGCAGGTCATCAGCGGATTAATTACCATACGCTGCCCGGCATGTTTACCGGACTGAATGACTCCGGAGACTTCGTGTCCGAGAATCAACGGCGGTACACGCCGCTCATCATGGCCGTGGTAAGCATGCATGTCAGAGCCACAAATCGCGGCGGCTGAAACGTCCATGACAACATCACCAGCACGCACATTCGGTGATGGCTCATCGCGATAAGTGACTTCACAGGTATCGGTATAAACGAGTGCTTTCATAAAATTATCCACCTATTTTGCGGTGAATCCTCCATCAATATAGATAGTCTGGCCGGTGATATAATCGGATGCAGGGCTGGCAAGGTAAACACAGGTACCATCCAGATCACTCAGCTTTCCGTTACGGCCAATAGCTGTTTGTGCAGCCAGTTTAGCGCTTAATTCCGGCTGGTCGAATACCGGCTGTGTGAGTTCAGTCGGAAAGAACCCCGGTGCGATCGCATTGCAGCAAATACCATGTGCTGACCATGCCTCTGCCATGGCTCGTGTCAGCTGTGTGACACCTCCTTTGGAGGCACCGTAAGCAATGCCATTGGCAAAGGCCCGTTCCGATTGCAGCGAGGCGACATTAATCACTTTGCCCCAGCCACGTTCACGCATATCAGGCACTAACATTTGTGCGAGAAAGAAGGGGGCTTTCAGATTGAGATTCAATGTCTGATCCCAGCTGTCCGGTGTGACGTCATCCGCATGCTGCCGGAGATTAATGCCTGCAGTATTACACAGAATATCGACCCGGTTATAAAATACCAGGCTTCGTTCAACAACATCTGCCCAACTGTTTTCATCGCCAAGGTCAGCAGCAATATATTCAGCACGATGCTCGCCCTGATTAAGCTCAGCACACAAGGCCTGCAACCGTTCTTCACGCCGCCCCAGTAAAATGACTTTAGCACCGGCAGCCGAAAGTGCCACGGCCTGACGGCTACCGATACCGGATGTGGCACCTGTAATCAGTGCCACTTTACCGGTGAGGTCAAACAAATTGTGTCCGGATGAACTCACGCTTATTTGACCTGCAGCTCGAAGGTTTCATCCGGGAAGTATTTCGCCAGACGATCGTCACCGCTGCGTGCGTGACCTTCCATGCCTTCAAGGCGGGAGATACGCGCTGCGGCTGCTGCTACTTCGCGGTTAGCATCACGCGTCATGCGCTGTGTGGTTACCGTCTTGATGAACTTACCGACTGATAGACCGCCGGTATAACGCGCTGCACCTTTCGTGGGCAGGATGTGGTTAGTTCCTGAACACTTGTCACCAAAGGTAACCGTGGTTTCTTCACCAACAAACAGCGAGCCGTAGTTGCGTAGACGGTTAACCCACCAGTCCAGATTATCACAGTGGACTTCCAGATGTTCGGCTGCATATTCATCGCTGATTACGGCAGCTTCTTCAGCTGTGTCACACAACACGACTTCACCATAATCGCGCCATGCTGCGGTTGCTGCTTCACGGGAAGTATCCGGTAATTTAGCAATGACACCGGGCATCATAGCAATGACTTCCTCACCCAGTTTACGGTCAGTTGTAATCAACCATGCCGGAGAGTCTAGCCCATGTTCAGCCTGACCAGCCAGATCGCTGGAAACAATCACCGGGTCAGCCGTGTGGTCTGCAATAACAGCAATTTCTGTCGGGCCAGCAAACATGTCAATACCGACACGACCGTATAGGGTGCGTTTGGCTTCAGCAACAAAGCGGTTACCGGGGCCAGCCAGAATGTCTGCCGGTTTGCCGGTGTACAAGCCAAAAGCCATGGCTGCAATACCCTGAACACCACCAAGTGCCAGAATAGTATCGGCACCACAAAGATTCGCGGTGTAAAGAATAGCCGGATTAATGCCCTGGCCCGGTTTCGGTGGTGAACAGGCAATGACGTGATCAACACCAGCTGCTTTTGCGGTGGCAACAGACATAATGGCAGAAGCAACGTGGGCATAACGACCACCTGGAACATAACAGCCCGCAACCTGCATTGGGATCTGACGTTGTCCGGCCCACAAGCCCGGAGAGAGCTCGGTTTCAAAGTCAATCAGTGCTTCGCGCTGCTTTTTGGCAAAACCATACACCCGGTCATAAGAAAACTGGATGTCGTCTTTGACCTGCTGTGAAAGCTGAGCACCGGCAGCGGCAATCTCTTCCTCAGTTGCCACAATGTTACCGCTGTAGTTATCTAAGTCACGTGCATACTGCTCACAACGTGCTTCACCACCGGCTTCGATTTCGGCCAGCATAGTGGTTACAATTTGACGGGTGTTGTCTTCGCCGGTAGTGGCGTTTTTCGTCGCTTTTTTCAGGTATTCAGTAGCCATGTCTCAAACTCCGGAAGCAAGTGGCAGAAATGAAGTTAAATAAAAATGTAAGCGCTTGCATCTTAGGTGGCCTGACTAAGTCTGTCAAAAGAAATTATACAAAAAAGTGGGTATTGGGTACCTATTCAGGTCAGTAAATTTGCCGGAGACCTGTTATTTTTGCTACAAAGGCGCATGAAATCCGGAAAACCTACCTTACAGGACGTTGCTGATCTGGCGGCAGTCTCGACGGCAACTGTATCGCGCTGTTTAAATCAGCCATATAAAGTGCGGCCTGATGTCCGTGAAAAGATTAATACCGCCATTGTTGAGTTGGGGTATGTGCCCCATGGTGCAGCAAGAGCGCTGGCATCCCGGCGAACGCATACGATTGGTGCTGTCGTGCCAACGATTGATAATGCCATTTTCTCGGAAGCGATACAGTATCTGCAGCGTGGATTAAGCCGTGAAAACTATACTTTGTTACTGGCGCAAAGTGCCTACTCACAGGAAGAAGAGTTACGCGAAGTACAGGCTTTACTGGGACGGGGTATTGATGGTCTGGTGCTGGTTGGTGAAGATCATGATCAGGCAGTTTTTGAAGCTATTGATCAACAGCAGATCCCATATGTTAATCTTTGGAGTTATAACCCGGAGTCTGAATACAGTTGTATCGGGCTGGATAATATCAGTGCCGGTCGTAGTCTTGCAAAACACCTGGTGAATTTCGGCCATGAGAGTTTTGGCAGTATCTCAGGCATATTGCACAATAATGACCGGGCGCGAAACCGTCTGCAGGGTGTGCGGGGCTATCTGGAAGAACAGGGTTTATATCTGGATACTGATCGTGCGCAGGAGTGTCGCTACTCCGGTGAACAGGCGCGTCTGGCGATGCATGAATTAATGGCACGGCACCCCGATATCACAGCAGTGATTTGTGGTAATGATATTCTGGCATTGGGCGCATTAAGTGCGGCCCGGGAGTTAGGACTGAGTGTGCCGGATGATTTATCAGTCACAGGCTTTGATAATCTGGAAATTATTGGTGTCCTGCACCCGGCGTTGACAACGATGAATTCGCCCTCCCGGCGCATGGGCATGCATGCTGCTGAATACCTGCTGCGTCAGATTAAGGCTGGCACCAATACTGTGGAACGTCTGCAACTGCAAACTGATCTGATCGTTCGGGAAACAACAGGGCCGGTTAAAGCTTTGTTGGATTAAAGGCCCCCTTCAAGACCATCCTGAGAAGGGAGCCGTTTATAATGCCGTTCTGTTGATCGCTACCGTATTAGCATTATCCGGTATAGCCCATCATTGCCATCACTTCCTTTAATTTCATTGCAACGTCTTCGTGTCTTTGGACTAATCTGTCAAGGCGTGCTGTCTGGCGTGTCAGGCGCCTTTCCAAACGACTGAGCTTTTTGTCGTTGGTGGTCAGAGCCATTTTTTCTACGGTTCGTTTGATAGACATTTCCACCCGCAGCGTTTTGTTTTCTATGTTTTCCAGCTTTTCTTTTAATTCAGCCAGCATTTCCTCCAGTTCCGGGTCTGGCTGAATCGGGCCAACAAATTCGGGATCGACCGGTTTGGCCGGATCAATAATTTCTTTCGGTTCGTCAACGTCATTTGGTTCTTTAGGGTCGCCAGTGTCAACGGGTTCCTTGGGGTCAACCGGGTCTACAGGTTTTTCCGGATCGATGATTAGTATCGGCGGTTCGACTTCAGGCTCCGGATCAATAATCAGAATAGGGGGTTCCGGTGGTAATATGGGTTGTGGTGCGAATTCCCAGGGTGTTAACTGACGATCATGATCACGATCTAACAGTGCAAATTGCCAGAGCAGATCGCTGTTTGCCCCCTGCTCCCTGACCCGCATCATAATGAATTCTTTCATATCCAGCAGGCCATCTTCGCCAGCTGTTTCGGCAAATTGCGCCTGAGTCGTGCTGTTATCAACAGTAAATTCTTTAAGCTCTATAAGGCCATTGTCTTCCGTCGTGCCTATAATTTCTTGTTGTGGAAAGATATCTTCAGCTCCGGGAAGAAAGCGTACAAATTCTTCAATCGTGACATCGCCGCTCTGATCAGCATCCATCGCTTTAAAGGTGAGTTCAAATTCTAATAACGAAGTCGCGGCATGGAGCTGGTAAAACTCATCAACTGATAACTGGCCATTCTGATCTGCATCAGCCTTGAGGAAAATGTCATCAACAATAGGGAAGTTACCCTCTGGTGGCACGATTGCATGCACCTGAGCCGTTGAAAAAAGACCTAATGCAAGAATGCCTGCTTTCACCGCATGCGGTAACAATGACTTTTTATTATTCATTGGGGATCCTGTTTTTTTTATGATTAAGCAGCGCGTCAAAAGTTTTTAAATGTCCCGGGGCCGTGGCTAACGGAGCAAGGGCTTTGAAATTCCTGAAAACTTTTGCGCACGTATTTACTGACACCTGTTGCATTTAGCATGTTGCGCTGAAGCATGGCTAAATACTTAGCAGTATGATAATAAATATCATGACTGGATTGATTAAAACCGGGCTGACTTTGAATAGGAAAGTTGACACTGGGTAATTAGCTCGATTTATGGCTATTTAATCACGATTAATGGTTATTAGGAAGATAAGCCGTAATATTTCCTGATTAACGGTAATTTTGCGTAAAAAATGATGATTATTTTACCTACGCTGTCAGCGACTATTTGATTCAGCCTTCCGGGTGCAGGCGTGAGTGATGTGACCTGAGTCAGCGGCGGGAAAACTGGATTTATGCGTTGTGATCACCTATCTTGTGCAGCACACAAAAAGACTCTTGCCCGGCTATGGAGACAGGGATGACTGTAATCAAACAAACTGATGTGATCGACAGTGTGGCGGATGCGCTGCAATTTATTTCTTACTATCACCCACAGGATTTTATTGATGCTATGCATGCGGCGTGGCAGCGTGAAGAATCCACCGCAGCTAAAGATGCTATTGCGCAAATTCTGGTGAATTCGCGTATGTGTGCTGAAGGTCGCCGCCCGATTTGTCAGGATACCGGCATTGTCACAGTCTTTGCTAAAGTCGGTATGGATGTACAGTGGGATGCTGAAATGACGCTGACTGATATGATTAATGAAGGTGTGCGCCGGGCTTATATGCATCCGGATAATGTCTTGCGTGCCTCCATTCTCGATGATCCGGCGGGTGCAAGAAAAAATACCCGGGATAATACGCCTGCGGTTATTCATTATGAAATTGTTGCCGGTGATACCGTGAGTATTGATGTGGCGGCTAAGGGTGGTGGCTCAGAAAACAAATCTAAGATGGTTATGCTCAATCCCAGCGATAGTATTGTGGACTGGGTGCTGAAAACCGTACCGACTATGGGGGCAGGCTGGTGCCCACCGGGTATGTTGGGTATTGGTATTGGCGGCACAGCAGAAAAAGCAGCCGTGTTGGCAAAAGAAGTGCTGATGGAGCCGATTGATATCCAGGAGCTGATAGAACGAGGCCCGGACAATCGCGCTGAGGAATTACGTCTTGAGTTGTTTGAAAAAGTGAATCAGCTGGGCGTTGGCGCGCAGGGACTGGGGGGGCTGACAACCGTGCTGGATGTCAAAATTAAAGACTACCCAACGCACGCGGCGTCGTTACCTGTTTGTATGATTCCGAACTGCGCGGCGACCCGTCATGCACATTTCACTCTGGATGGCTCCGGGCCTGCGCTACAAACACCACCTGACCTGGCGAACTGGCCTAAGATTGAGCTGGCTGGTGGCGAAGAAGCGCGCCGTTTGAATCTTGATACGGTGACAGCGGAGGAAGTGAAGACACTAAAGCCGGGAGAAACCGTTTTATTGTCGGGTAAAATGCTGACCGGGCGTGATGCTGCGCATAAGCGGCTGATTTCCATGTTGGATAGCGGTGAGGAATTACCGGTTGATCTGCGTGGGCGAATGATTTACTACGTTGGGCCGGTTGATCCGGTGCGTGAGGAAGTCATGGGGCCGGCAGGGCCGACAACGTCTACCCGGATGGATAAATTTACCCATCAGATTCTGGAACAAACCGGGCTGATTGGAATGATTGGTAAGGCTGAGCGCGGCCCGGTGGCGATTGAAGCAATTCGCGAGTTCGGGGCAGTGTATTTAATGGCAGTTGGCGGGGCGGCCTATCTGGTGTCAAAAGCGATCACCGGAGCGGAAGTTGTGGCCTTTCCTGAATTAGGCATGGAAGCGATTTATGAGTTTGAAGTCAGGGATATGCCGGTGACAGTTGCGGTAGACAGCGCCGGGGAATCCGTACACCAGACCGGCCCGGCAAAATGGCAGGGCATTATTGAACAGAAAATTGCGGTAAACACTTTAAAAGGCTGATCTTTAACCCCAATTACAGGTAGAATAAACGTCAGTATTAAGTAGACTCCCGTCCAGCAGCAGAAGACACCGTTATAAACGGGTGTTTTGTGTGTGGACGGGAGTGTTTTTTTGGGGAGATGTTCAGTGAGTAGTTCTCGAATTTATCGCATTTCATTTGTCAATCAGGACAAAATCTACGAAGTTTTTGCGCGTCAGGTCTATGAGGCCGATTTATACGGTTTTATTGCTATTGAAGAACTGGTATTCGGTACCCAGAGTGAACTGGTTATTGATCCGGCTGAGGAGCGTCTGAAGACAGAGTTTTCGGCCGTAAACCGTACCTTTATTCCAATGCACTCAATTATCCGGATTGATGAGGTGGAAAAGCCGGGCATTAGCAAGATTCATTCTATGGATGGTAGCCGTACCAATAATGTTAGTCCGTTTGCCCGTCCTTTAAGCACCGGTGATAAGGGGAAAGATTAAATCTCCCCCTCTTGTTAATGAGGCTACACGACGCGGTGGCTAACAAACTTACTCATATCATCATGAATATCCCAGGCGCGGCGGAAACCTAAGCCGCAGCCTTCCCAGGCAAAAAATACCCCAGCCTGATAACTACGTCCTTCTTCATCCTGAGGGAATTCTGCGAATTCCTGGTAGACTTTATTGTAATTATCGTAGTCACCCGGAATCTCCTTCAGCACCTTGCCCATTGCGTCATAAATTACGGTGTTTGCACCTTCCCGGCCAAACATGGTTTTAGACACCTGTTTTTTGTTTTGCAGCGGTTCAACCCGGGTTTCCAGCAGGTAAGGCGAGTCCGGAAACAGCTCGTAGAGTATTTTCATAATGCCTTTGCTCTGGAATAGCAGTGTGTAAGCCGGATTGAGTACGGTACAGGCCTGGTTGCGGCCAATATCATCCAGAATGCCGGTGATGCCATCGGTTTCTAAGGCAATATCTTCCCAGGGGAATAATTTGAACCAATAATCAAACTTTGTTTCTTCGTTATTAAAAATACCGTCGTGTTCAGAAAAAGCGACGTCTCCCATATAAGCGAAGTCAGTCTGAAATCCGGCATCCGCCGCAATTTGCTGCAGGAATTTAACGGTACGTTCGTCTTCCGGTAATTCAGCGACGCTGGAGAACAGGATATTCTGATATTGGTACTGATCAGCAAAATCAGACGTATCCTCTTCCAGGCCGGTAATCAGACGGCGGAAATTCTGCTGGATTGCTTCATAAACATTATTGAACTGGCTTGCTTCATCCATGCCATTGGCTTTCAGCAGTGCCCATTGAACGATAGCAGTTTCAAACAAACTGGTAGGGGTGTCAGCATTAAACTCAATCAGTTTAATAGGCAGACCGTCAAGGCCACCGGCAAAGTCAAAGCGACCATAAAGGTGAAGGTCATCCTGTTCCCAGCTGCGTTTGATCTGGCTAATCAGGTTGAACGGTATGTCCAGCTCGAAGAATAATTCGTTATCAATAACATGCTGTCCTGCTTCAATAAACATGTCATACAGTGTGTTAGCGGCTTCATAATAAGCCTCAGCTTCATCTTCAGTGACATGCACCAGTTCATTCACCAGGTAAGCTGTACCGTCAATATCGGTATGCCAGGTCATACCAACTTCTTCCATCAGCTCATGACTGACTGCTTCGACGTGTTCCGTAGTAATCATCAGTTAGCCACCAAACGAACCGCTGCTGCGACTGGAGCCTTTGTTGCCACCAAAGAAACCTGAACGTGCTTTGGATTTCTTATTTGCATTATTGTTCTGCGCCGGTTTACGGGTGCTATTCATGGTGCGTTGTGCCCGCTGATTCGTGCGCTGCTGATGCTGCTGGAAGTTCTTATTACCCATCAGCTTATTAGCCAGCACATTACCCAATAATGCACCTGCCGCTGATGCCAGAATCATTTCACCCAGTCCCAGCCCCTGATTTTCTGCCACTGGCTGAGACAGCTGAGACTCACCGGCTTCGACTTTCTTTGCTTCAGCTTCGGCCAGCTGTTTGAGTTCTTCTTCACTTAGTACTCGCTCATTACCATCGGTTTGGCGGAGAATGGCGCGCGTGCCCTGGCTGGAAGGGTATTTTTCCAGTAATTCATAAGTATCGGGATTGCTACCGGTCTGCTGGATAATCATGAACAAACCTTCAGCTGCTGCATCAGCAATACTGTTCTGATTTTGTTCCTGATTATCTGCCGGTGGCAAACCTTCGCCACAACCCTGTAAACCTGCAACAATGGCAAAACCCAGACTGCCAGCTATGGAGTAGGATGTGCCTTTCCTGATGTAGTGTTTTTTCACTTGATTTCTCCTGAAATAATTTTGCTGTGAACCATAATCAACCCGCGGCTAAAAATCTACTTCCCTTAGTGAATTAAACGGCATGCCAGTGAAGTGAGTAACTGGCTGGTCAACTGTCATCGTCTGAGAGGTTTATAGCAAATCTATAGTTGATCAAGCTGTAATTCCTGTCAGGTAGGTTTTAATCAATATTTACTCAGTTTCAGTCATCAGCAGAATGCACAGTCAATAGGCTGAGATAAAGCAGGCATTATGGCCTTATAACAAAAATACACCCTCAGCCCTATTGTTTTTCGTTTGCCCACTGCATGATTATCAGACCAAAATACTCCCGCTGACAGATCGGATACTGACTCCTCTCCAGCAGTAATCTGTCAATCTGGCTGGGGTATTTTTCTGTACCCCAACCATTACAAATTTATTATTAAAGACGGTGTTTCCTTCGGGTGCGAAATGCCGTCTTCAATAACTGTTGCAGGAAACCAGAACGCTATGCCAAATCCATTGCTCAGTGTGTCCCGTCGTACACGTGCAACACCTTTCACTTCACGCATTGAAGCCGGTGGTGTTAAAGCTTATACCGTTTACAACCACATGTTATTGCCAACGGTATTCCGTTCGGTAGAAGAAGACTATTGGCATTTATGCCAGCATGTACAGGTATGGGATGTGTCAGTAGAGCGCCAGGTGCAGCTGAAAGGCCCTGATGCGGCACGTTTAGTTCAGTTAATGACGCCCCGCGATATTTCCGCCGCCCAGGACGACCAATGTTTTTATATGCCATTATGCGATGAAAACGGCGGTATGGTTAATGACCCGATTGGCATTAAAGTGGCAGATGATACCTGGTGGTTAAGTATTGCGGATTCTGATGTAAAGCTGTGGGCCAAAGGCCTGGCGACCGGGATGAATCTTGATGTGGAAGTCACTGAACCTGATGTCTGGCCGGTGGCGGTGCAGGGGCCAAAGGCCGAAACGCTGATGCAGCGTGTGTTTGGTGACATTGTTAATGACATTCGTTTTTTCCGCTACAAGCGTCTCACTTTCATGGGCCATGAAATGCTGGTGGCGCGTTCCGGCTGGTCGAAGCAAGGTGGTTTTGAGGTTTATGTCAACGATGCGGCGATTGGGCAGGCTTTTTGGGATGAGTTGTTTACGCAGGGCGCTGACCTTAATGTCGGCCCGGGTTGTCCAAATCTAATTGAGCGTATTGAGAGTGGCTTGCTGTCGCTCGGGAATGATATGGATGACAGCATGACGCCGTTGCAGTGCGGCTTAGATAAATACTGCCATTTAGATCGCGGGCTGGAAAGCCTGAGTGTAGCCGCGCTGGCTCAGCAAAAAGCGGCCGGTGTGCCGTCACGCCTAATGGGTATTGTGGTGCCGGAAGTGGCAGAAACACCTCAGTCAGCCCATGTGTTAGTGAATGGGCTATTGGCGGGTGAAGTGACTTCGCATTGTTTGTCAGCGCGTTACGATGCCTGGCTGGCATTTGCCAATATGGATAGCAGCGCGATTGCGCAAGCGGATGGCTTTGTGAGCGTGCATACGGATCAGGGCGATTTTAACGGTTTTTGTGTGGAACTGCCGTTTGATTTCTCAGCGATTGGTGGTAGTTTACGTGAACGTTAGGCGATGTCTGTCTCAGTGTGATGGTCGTTCTTGCCTGACTGCTGAAGCGGAACAATCAGGGTGTCACTACCTGTTAACCGGCGTAAACTCGCTGCCGCTCAAACAGTACTTGGTTCCAGGCAGTTACGGCCTGCTCGTTCCTTGTGCCATAATCTGTGTTGTCAACTTTTATCTAGGTGAGCTTCCAAAGCTGCAATCCCGTTATCCAGCCCCTTGCGCCCATACCCCAATCGAAACCGATCCTGCGGCGTTGGACTCAAGTCTGAATGATAAATCGAGCTAGGCAAAAACAGCACGCCACTTTGCTCAACCAGATCACGGGCAAAGGTTTCGACGCCTTCCGCACCTTTATAACGCGGAAAGCCCATGCAGGAACCATCGGGACGCTGCCAATCAAACAGCTCTTCATGTTGTGCAAAAAACGCATCCCACTTGGGTAAATTCTCATCCACAATCGCACAGTTGCGCGCCAGTAATTTATCCCGGTTTTTCAATGCAATCAGTGTCAGTCGCTCACTCGGCCCGGAGTTGCAGATCGACAGGTAGTGCTTCATCCGTTCCATCTTCGACAGCAATTCCTTATCTTGGCAGGCTATCCAGCCCACACGCAGGCCGGGCAGGCCAAATGATTTCGACATCACA
>JBMZDK010000119.1:0-11892 GCA_049614265.1 Thiolinea sp. | reverse complement strand
ATCCACCAGCTAAATTGGCAGAATGTCCCGGCTACAACACAGGCAATGACCCGCCGATGCCTACTTGACTTACTCGGTGTCGCCGCCAGCGGCATCCAAACCGACCTGTCCCGCATCATTCGCCAACATGCCATCCATCAATTTGGTGCTGGCAGTTCCTCCGCCCGTTTATTATTTGATGGCCGCAGCTGCAGCCCAACCGGTGCAGCTCTGGCAGGAGGTATGACGATTGACTCCATTGATGCACACGATGGCTACAAACCCACTAAAGGCCACGCCGGGTGTGGCTTACTGCCCGCACTGCTGGCCTTTCTGGAAGCAGAATACGGTGATGCCGTTAGTGAAGAAGAACTACTGACCTGTCTGCTAATTGGCTATGAAATTGCCTGTCGAGCCGGTATCGCTTTGCATGACAGTGTGCCGGATTACCATACTTCCGGTGCCTGGGTAGCAGTGGCCGTTGCGGCAATGGGCGCACGTCTGCTCAAACTCGATGCCGAACAAACCCGCCATGCCATCGGCATCGCTGAATACCACGGCCCACGCAGCCAAATGATGCGCTGTATCGACCACCCGACTATGCTCAAGGACGGTTCCGGCTGGGGGGCAATGGCAGGCGTATCAGCAGCATACCTCGCTCAAGATGGCTTTACCGGCGCACCGGCGATTACGCTGGAAGCTGAAGCACAGGCTCCGCTCTGGGGCGACCTCGGAGAACAATGGCTAATCGAATTACAGTATTTCAAACCCTTTCCGGTTTGCCGCTGGGCACAACCTGCGGTGACCGCGGTGCTGCAAATGCAGCAGGAACATAACTTCGATGCAGCAGAAATTAGCAACGTTAGCATAGGCACCTTCCATGAATCCGCCCGTCTCGCAACACCAAACCCGGCAACAACAGAACAAGCACAGTACAGCCTGCCGTTTCCGGTCGCCGCCGCACTCATTCGCAAACAAATTACCGTAGCAGAAATCAGCGGTGCTGCATTACAGGATACCGCCATTAATCAACTCAGCAGTGACATTACCATCCACGAAGTAGACGACTACAACGCACAGTTTCCACAGGAACGTATCAGTGATGTCAGTATTACACTCAGTGACGGTCGCACCCTGAACTCTGGCCCCACCAAAGCAACCGGTGACCCGGAAATACCACTGACCGAAGCCGAGATAGATGAGAAATTTATGTTATTCGCCAGCCCGTTACTGGGCCAAGCACAAACAGCACAACTCATCACACATATCCGCAACATGGGACAGGCTAACAACCTTAGCGCCCTCAATGCCATGATTTACCCCACCACTAATCCAGGTACCCATCAATGAGCCGTCGCAAAAGCAGTCGCAAACGCAATGCCGCCAAAACAGAAACCATTGCATTTCCACAACTGGAACGCCAGGTACTGCGCAACCGCTTCGCTCCTGTCGAACCGCTGGACGAGGAACAGATAAACCTCATCCACGAAGCAACCATGACTCTGCTGGAAGAACAAGGTATTGAAGTCGTGGGTGACCTGGCGCTGGAGTTATTCCGCAAAGCAGGCGCGGAGGTAAGCCGAGGTGGGATGGTACGCATGGATCGCCACCTGGTCATACAGACCATTAGCACCGCACCGGAAACGTTCGACGTGACGCCAAGAAACCCAGAGAACACCCTGCACGTCGGCAGCAATGTGATTAACTTTGGCCTGGTATCCGGCCCACCCAATGTGCATGACGCGATCAATGGGCGCCGCATGGGCAATATCAGGGACTTCGAAAGTCTGATTAAGTTTGGCCAGTTTTTTAATATCATCACCTTCTTCGGTAATCAGGCCACCGCCCCCACTGACCTGCCAGCCAATAACCGCCACCTCGATACTCTGTTCGCCAGTATCACCCTGTCCGATAAAGCTTTCTTCTCCACCGGTATTGGGGCCGGACGCTCGCTGGATGCGGCAAACATGTGCGCCATTGCGCGTGGCATCAGTCTGGAAGCACTGGCGCAAAGTCCAATGGCCATGACGAACATCAACGTCAACTCGCCACGTAAACTGGATGACAGCATGGCCTATGGCGCAATGCAACTGGCGTTACTCGGCCAACCTGTTTCCGTTACCCCATTTACCCTCATGGGTGCAATGACACCAGCCACGCTTGGCGGCGCATTAGTGCAGCAGAATGCCGAAGCGCTGCTCGGGATCAGCTTGTTACAACTCACCCGCCCCGGCACACCTTCTATTTACGGCGGCTTCACTTCAAACGTTGATATGCGCTCCGGTTCACCCGCTTTCGGCACCCCGGAAAACTCTCTGGCGAATATGGCAGGCGGCCAGCTGGCTCGCTATTACAAACTGCCACACCGCACCAGTGCCTGCAATGCTTCAAACGCAGTGGACGTTCAAGCCACCTACGAAACCCAAATGGCACTCTGGGGTTCGGTGATGGGACATGGCAATCTGATTTACCATTCGGCGGGCTGGTTAGAGGGCGGACTGGTAGCCTCATTTGAAAAAGTAATTACTGACTGCGAGATGTTGCAACATATGGCAGAATTTATGAAGCCGATGAAGATTGATCTGGACGAGATCGGACTGGACGCCATGCAGGAAGTCGGGCCGGGCGGGCATTTCTTTGGCTGTGGCCATACCATGGCACGTTATAAAGATGCCTTTTACCAGCCATTCCTCAGCGACTGGCAGAATCATGAAAACTGGGAAGCAGCAGGCTCAAAAGATACGACTGAACGCGCGACTGAGATATGGCAGCGAATCCTGCGGGAATTTGAAGCACCTGCCCTTGATCCGGCGATTAGGGAAGAGTTGGAAGCTTATATAACGAAACGGAAGGAAGAGCTGGGTAAGGATGAGCCTGCTTTAGTGCCGGAGATTTAAAAGCAACCCCACAAAAAATAGAGAACCACCAATGAACACCCAAAGCGCAACCCAACAAATGCAGGAATTCATCGCCTGCCATCCCGACACCAAGTCCGTCGCAAACTTCAAGCCCAGCCCTGAAATTCAGCGTCTCGATCTGAAGTTCGACCTCGAAAAGTTACGCGAGGCACTGCATCAGGTGTTAGGCATCAATAACTGGCAGGGCGAAGGCTTCCACGCTATGCCAATGACACAACGTCCCGGTGATACCGGTGCGTCGGCCAATGATTTATCCGGACGCTATTACATTCGCACCGATGATAGTTACCAGGAGTACGCTCGGGAAGATTTGGTCGATGAAAGTGCATTCAGCCAGTTAGTTCCGGCATTTATCGGCACCTATTTTGAGCACGTGCATACCGAGCTGACTAAACGTTATCCTATCGGGCGTATGCGTATTCTGATGAAAGAACCGTTGACCAGTAATTCATGGCACCGCGACCCGGAACCTCGTATTCATATCCCGATTTACACCAACCCAGGCTCAATCTTTATTGTTAATCATCATGTCACACACATACCCGCAGATGGGCATGCTTACTTTACGGATACCCGCGCTTATCACACAGCAGTCAACGGCGGGGAAACCAACAGAGTACATATTGTGGCTGCTCTGGCTTATCCGCCTAATGACCGCTGAAATTATTGTGTGAATGGTCTAAAACCGGGGAAGACTGGCCAGGTACGCCCTTGTGCTGGACATTGCAGCAAACCCATAGTCTAATTCCCCTTTGCACTAATCACTGAAAAGAAAAACCCGTCATGAGCGAGAATACCCCGGCTAACGAACGCCCCCTTAATTTTATTGAAAAAATCATTACTGAAGATTTGGCGAACGGCAAAGTCGAAACCGTGCAGACCCGTTTCCCCCCCGAACCAAACGGCTACCTGCATATCGGCCACGCTAAATCGATCTGGCTGAATTTCGGACTGGCAGAGCGTTTTGGAGGCAGCTGCAACCTGCGTTTCGACGATACCAACCCGGAAAAAGAAGATGAAGAATACGTTGAGTCGATAAAAAAAGACGTGCAATGGCTGGGCTATCAATGGGGAGGGGAAGTTAAGTTCTCTTCCGGTTATTTTGATCAGCTATACCAATGGGCCGTTCACCTGATTAAAGAAGGCAAGGCGTATGTTGATCATCTCAGTGCAGACGAAATGCGTGAATACCGTGGCACGCTGACTGAACCGGGCAAGAACAGCCCTCACCGTGATCGCTCAACAGAAGAAAACCTGAGCCTGTTTGAGCAGATGCGTGCCGGTGAGATGGATGAAGGTAGCTGTGCGCTGCGGGTGAAGATTGATATGGCCTCACCGAATATGCACATGCGCGACCCGGTCATCTACCGTATCCGCAAAGTGACACACCACCAGACTGGTGATAAGTGGTGTATCTACCCGTCTTATGATTTTGCCCATGGTCAGGGTGATGCTATCGAAGGCGTGACGCATTCAGTGTGTACACTGGAATTTGAAGACCACCGCCCATTGTATGAATGGTTTATTGAAAACCTGCCGACTCCCAACGAACCGAAACAGTACGAATTCTCTCGCTTAAACGTGAATTATACGGTGACCAGTAAGCGCAAGCTGAAACAGCTGGTTGATGAAGGGCACGTCGATGGCTGGGATGATCCACGCATGCCAACAATTTCCGGCATGCGTCGTCGCGGCTTTACGCCAAAATCGATTCGTGATTTTTGTGAGCTGGCTGGCGTGACCAAGGTCAATGGTGTCGTTGATGTTGGTATGCTGGAATTCACCATTCGCGAAGACCTGAATACCAATGCACCACGTGCGATGTGTGTACTACGTCCGTTAAAAGTGGTGTTAACCAACTACCCGGAAGATAAAATCGAAACCATGACCGCACCGGGTCACCCTCAGCGCGATGACATGCCGGAGCGCAGTATGCCGTTTGGACGTGAGGTGTGGATTGAGCAGGAGGATTTCCGCGAAGAGGCCAATAAAAAATATAAACGGCTGGTGATTGGTAAACGGGTGCGACTGCGTAACGCCTATGTGATTGAAGCCGATGAAGCAATTAAAGATGACGCTGGCAATATTATCGAAGTTCGTGCACGCATCATTGAAAATACGGTGGGCAACGATCCGGCGGATGGCGTGAAGCCAAAGGGCGTAATTCACTGGGTGGCGGCACATGAAAATCTGGATTGTGAAGTGCGTCTTTATGATCGTCTGTTTACTGATGTTGCTCCGGATGCGGGCGGTAAAGACTTTCTGCAATGCATTAACCCAAGCAGCCTGGAAATTCTGACTGGCTGTAAGGCTGAGACGGGACTGTCCTCTGCAACAGCAGAGGATCGCTACCAGTTTGAACGTCAGGGTTATTTTATTCTTGATGAGCAATACAGCAGCACTGACAACATCGTATTTAATCGGGTGATTGGTTTGCGTGACACGTGGGGTAAAACAGATCAGAGTTAATTCTGCAGGAATCCTGATCCAACCTGACAATGCCGGGGAGTAAACCGGCATTGTTAGCATTGACTAACAAGCCCGCTGGATTACCCTGAAACTAAAGCCTTTCAGACTAATACTATTACTTTCAGCAAATGTCTGTAACGAAGTATTAAAACGCAAATTGACATCACGGCCACAGGCAGACCAAAGTGGCGCAGCAATATCATCTACCGCAAAATATTCATCACCACTTGTTGGTATCGGTTGACGCTCGGTAAATGCCTGGCCTGATATTCCTGCAAAGAAAACTTTATATTTGAATAGCCCCCGGGAGCTGACCTTTCCGGAATAACGCACCCGATCTACTGCGATTTGATACCCCGGCAAAACCTGTACTGCAACAGCAAGGCTACAGCCAACACGCTCTTTGCTATTAGCCTGATATGCAGCAAATCCTACAAAAGGAAGCCCGGCATCAAGCGACACTGAACTGGCAGTGCAACCAGTGCCAGCCATGCTTAATGGTGTTTTAAAGGAGTACGCTTTCTCAGTATGCGTAACAGCTGCTTGTGATGCTTGTGCTGACTGACTCGCAGTCACACCAAATAAAACAGCGGCTATAAAAACAATAATATTCATACTATTCATTGACTTATCCTTGTCTTATTAAGATACCATACCAGCGTAAAGGCAGTTAGCTGCAAGTCCTGTAACCAATTCACCATGCCTATGTGACAAATATCACATTTTTTTGTACGTGGAATAATTATAGTAAAACCATGACAAACGCAGCAGGTAAGGACTTCAAAATGAAACAGTTAATCATCAGCACCATGGCTTTAATTTTATTATCTACCGCTATGGTGGGCATCGCTTCAAACAAAGATAACACTCAGGAAGCACAAGATAAGTTACAAACTGTTCAGCAAACCAGTGCAATGGACTCACTGAAAAATGCGTTTAAATTTGGTTTAAAAGCAGGCTGGCAAAAAGACGGCGAATGAATGTGCCTACATTTCAGCCCATAGGCATTTGCCACCCGCCTTTTCAATTGCAGACAGCCGCTCGGCATGAGCGGCCAGTTCATCGCCATCAGCACGAATAACCGGTAAAGCTGAAGTATCTATCGTCACCCGACGAATCCCACCGGATTGTTGCGACCCCGCAGCCCCATCCTCTCCGGATCCCAGTAATAAGCTAACCTGCCCCCCTGTCATCGACAGATAAACATCACCGAGAATTTCCGAATCCAGTAAAGCACCGTGCAAGGTACGATGTGAATTATTTATCTCATAGCGTTTACATAAAGCATCGAGAGAATTCCGCTGCCCCGGAAACAGATCACGCGCCATCACCAGCGTGTCGATTACTGAGCAATAATCACGAATACGCTTAAACCGGCTCCCGACCTGCTTCAGCTCATGATCAAGGAAAGCAATATCAAACGGCGCATTGTGGATAATTAGCTCTGCCCCCTGAAGATAGGCAACCAAGTCCTCTGCGATATCAGCAAAACGCGGTTTATCTGTCAGAAAATCATTGGTAATACCGTGAACCTCAATCGCACCCGCATCAATTTCCCGATCAGGCTGCAAATACTGGTGAAAATTATTCCCGGTTAACTGCCGGTCGATCATTTCAACACAACCAACCTCAATAATCTTATGGCCTTCTTTCGGTTCCAGTCCGGTGGTTTCTGTATCAAGAATAATCTGTCTGGACATATTGCTACCTGATTAATTTAAGTCATCGGGGAGAACGCTACGGAAAAGCATCCTTGTTAATCCCCCGGTATCGTTGTACTGCAGAATTAAAGTTAGTGTGGCTATGCGGTGCTATTTAATTATTTTCATCAATGGCCTTGTTCGCCAGCGCGTCAACCCGCTCATTCTCCGGGTGCCCACTATGGCCTTTTACCCATTGCCAGTTAATTTCATGGCCTTGTCGCGCTGCATCTAATCGCTGCCAAAGCTCTTTATTTTTTACCGCTTTACCACTGGCATTTTTCCAACCCTTACGTTTCCAGCCATGAATCCACTCAGTAATCCCCTGCATCACATATTTTGAATCTGTTGTCAGTACAACCTTACAGGGTTGCTTCAGTGATTCCAGTCCCCGAATAGCAGCCATGAGTTCCATTTGGTTATTCGTGGTTTCAGCCTGATAGCCGTATAATTCGCGCTCATTATCACCGTACCGCAATAACGCTCCCCAACCACCTTTCCCAGGATTTCCCCGACAAGCACCATCGGTATAAATACTGACTGTCTTCATTCCCCACTTTCCCGTTGTTCCAGCTGATGCATCGTTTGATGCGCCGCCTTATTAATCGTTTTCCCAACACTGCTGCCATTCACAGCCATACCCGGCTTCAGTAACGGCTTCGTTTTTGTCCGCAAACGTGGCTTCATCATAATTCGTTTGGACACCTTTTTACGCACATGAATCAGGCGCACATTACCAAATAATTGGCAGTAACGATCAAAGACTTTGTTCAAAAAGCGAATACGACGGAATATTAGTTTGTTATCAGCCCGGGTACGAAAACCGGTGGTGCGAATTTCCAGCACCTCAAAACCTAATACGGTAAACCAGTCCCGCAGCCGGAAAGATGTGTAGGTCACCGGCACATCCTGTTTGCGCAACCGTTTCCAAAACAGACCAATACCCCGCCAGCTAAAAGGATTGTAGTCAATCAGAATACAATGGCCTTCCGGAACCAACACTCTTTCAATTTCACGCAAGACTTGAGAAGGTGACGCAGCACAATCCAGAACATGGCTGGCAACTACCAGATCGACATTATCAAATTCCACAGGTAATGCCGCCGGGTCTGCAATTAAATCAACGTCTGCAGATACCGTAGTCAGCGGGGCTACCGTAAAACAATTACTGATTCGTGATTCCTGAAGCAACGTGTATTGCTGTGCCATTGCGCCGAGCTGTAATGCATAATACCCAAAGACATCACCAGTCATTCCCTCGACTTCTGATTGCACACCCCGGGCCGCATTTTGCCCGGGAGCAGATCGATACCAACGGGATGTTTCCCGCTCACAAGCAGAAATTCCTGTCGACTCGCCAGCAGCGGATTTAGTCGTGTTTTTTTCTATACCCACATTATCACTTGAAATTATACCAATATAAAAATTTACAACAGCAAAACAACAGTATCATTCAGGATCAATCAACAATTTAGCGTTTAGACTTCAGGTTCAATCTGACATCCTGTCATAGCAAATACAAAAAATCACTATGATTGACAGGACATAACAATATTAAGAAAAATAAATGCGGGGGCATCCAATATCATGGGCAAACACTACCACTTTCGTCTGGCGGCGGGAACCGCTATGGCTGGCGTATTGTTCGTATCATCTGCAAACCTACAGGCACAAGGCGGGGTTTTCGTGCCTTACATCCCTCCGGCAGCACCAGTTCAGCAATATAAGGCTCAATCTCACTCTTATGCTCAACAAATTTACCAGAAACAATTGCAATCCTCACAGCGAACGCAGCAGGCCCGCTTCGCCAGCAATGGAGTTCGTTTCCAGAGAGCAGCATTCAGCAATAATCGTATGATAAGTCGCCAAAACGGAAATCAGAATGCTTGGCAAAGAGTCTTTAATACCTTCAATATGCCCGATTACTCATCGAATCCCAGAGTAAGAAAATTTATCCGCTCTTATGCCAAAAGCCCGAAACAACTCAGCATACTCTCAGGAAAAGCCGACACATTTCTCCATATGATCATTGAAGAAATTAACCGTCGTGGCATGCCTGCGGAAATCGCTTTGCTACCTTTTGTGGAAAGTGGGTTTGACCCGGATGTATTCTCACATGCCGGTGCAGCCGGTCTATGGCAGTTTATTCCCTCAACCGGTCGAAATTATGGTTTAAAACAAACCCGGAACTATGATGCTCGCATGGATCCATTTGCTGCTACCGGTGCTGCACTAAACTACCTGCAAAAACTTCACCGCGAATTCCGGGGAGACTGGCTAAAGGCACTGGCAGCCTACAATTGCGGTGAGAACTGTGTGCATCGGGCAGTACGGCGGGCAAAGAATGCAGGGCGCTCAGATAGCTACTGGAATCTGTCCCTACCACGCGAAACGATGAACTATGTACCGCGCTTACTTGCTTTCAAAGAGCTTATCAGTAAATCCAGACAATATGGTATTCGCCTGCCGGTTACGCCAAATGATGCGAAGCTTACCCAGGTTCGACTCAATAAACCAATCAACCTGCGCCAGGCAGCATTGCGGGCTGGATTACCGGCAAATAAACTGACCGAACTAAACCCCTGTTTTCGCACCGGCATTACAACGCCACAACATTCAAACCGCATTATTCTGCCACGCGAACATGCGGGACGTTTAATCCAGGTACTACGTACAATGCCGCCAGCGTAACAGCCCATATCAATACAGGCTATCAGCATTATTTGATTGCCACTACAGGATTGATTTAAATGCAGGTAAGGCAAAGAACTTACCTGCTTATTAACAGAAAAATCTACAATAATGGCTCAAATCATAATTAGCTGTAACAACCAAATCACCAAACGTGTCAAGCTGGTCAAACCCAGCTATACCATCGGACGTAATGCGCAATGCGACATTGTTTTACCAGAGCGCACTATCAGCAATCAGCATGCAAAAATCATCAATGCCGGCGAAGATTGCTTTCTTGAAGATACCGACAGCACCAATGGCATTTTCCTTAACCACCGCCTTATCAAGAAGCACCTGTTAATGGACAATGACACTCTGCAAATTGGTAAGTATCAATTAACCTTCCGCAGTGCAGTAGGATTGGTGACACAACTACGCCAGCTTAGTGTGCACCCCCGGCTTGTTGATGAACCCGAGCATCCATGGCTGGAAATCACAAACGGACGCAAGCAGGGCAACATCATCATCCTGGAACGCGAACAAATTACACTAGGCAATCAGGATACCGGTAAAATCACCGTGGAGCGCAATCGCGAAGGCGAATACCTGCTACATAAAATGGCAAAGAAAAAAGTTAAAGAAGTCATTAAACTCAATGACAATGACAAGTTTGCTGTTGGGGATGTTGAATTGATTTTCCACTCACTCAAAGAAAAACCGAAACAGGCTGATTAATCTGGAAATCACGAAAACAGCATGAAAAACACTCGACACTTTTCCTGCGCCGCGTTAGCCTCTGCCCTTTTTGCACGTGAGCGCTTCAAACATGGATCAGTCGATATCATTGCTCAGAAAACAACTGAAAAAAAAACGAGCGGGTTTAACGCCATACCAACAACGCACCCTATCCGGACAAGCAGTAAAATTCCTGCAATGCTCCAGACAGTTTCGCTCAGCTCGCAATATTGCCATATACCTGCCGGTGCGGGGCGAAACTGACCCGGTTAGCCTGCGTCGCTTCGCTAACCCTCGACAACAGTTTTATCTTCCGGTTTTATCACCCTACAAGCCGCACGGCCTCGTATTTGTTCGCTGGAATAAACATACCCGTTTCCGGCAAAACCGCTTTAATATTCCCGAACCTCTAATCAGAAGAAACTTAATGAAATCTGCGCGTAGTCTGGATTTGGTGGTCACACCATTATTGGCATTTGACGGACGTGGCAGCCGTCTGGGTATGGGAGGTGGTTTTTATGACCGCAGTTTTGCTTTTAAACGCAGACCGACCCGGCAACAACAACGTCCAAATTTAACAGGAATTGCCTACCAGTTTCAGAGAGTGGAGAGCCTTCACAGAGAAAGCTGGGATGTTCCTTTGGATGCTATCGCTACCGAAGCAAGTCTTATCAACTTCAAACAAAGATAGCGATACACGTAAGCCACAAAAATGAAGAAAGCCTATAGCTTGTTTTTGCTTTCCTCACTTTTAGGCTCAGCCACGCTGTTGAGCGCCGGTTGATCGGCATCAGAAAGTAAATCACCTTCAGGCTTACAACTCGCTGGATTATTCAGGTCACAAAAGCCAGCTGGCAACTCCATACCTGCCGGTGGTTTCGCAAACTGGAACTTGCGTTTCTTTGGCTTTTCCTGTGTCTCATCACCATCAGTCACAGATTCATCCAAAGCAGCGGTTTCAGCAATGCCTACGCCATCTTCAGGCTTACAGCTCGCCGGATTATTCAGGTCACAAAAGCCAGCTGGCAACTCCATATCAGCTGGTGGTTTAGCAAACTGGAACTTACGTTTCTTTGGCTTTTCCTGTGCATCACCATCAGTCACAAATTCATCCAAAGCAGCGGTTGCAGCAGTGCCTGCGTCACCTTCAGGCTTACAACTCGCCGGATTATTCAGATCACAAAAACCAGTTGGTAACTCCATATCAGCTGGTGGTTTAGCGAACTGGAACTTGCGTTTCTTTGGCTTTTCCTGTGTCTCATCACCATCAGTCACAGATTCATCCAAAACAGCGGTTTCAGCAGCGCCTGCGCCATCTTCAGGCTTACAGCTCGCCGGATTGTTAAGATCACAAAAACCAGCAGGTAACTCCATGTCTGCCGGTGGCTTAGCAAACTGGAACTTACGTTGCTTTGGCT
>JBMZDK010000118.1:0-11909 GCA_049614265.1 Thiolinea sp. | reverse complement strand
ACCTCTGCGCCCAGTTCGCCAAGATACTGCACCAGGTTATAAGTGAAGGAGTCATAGTTATCGATCATTAATACTTTCATCAGATTGCCTCCCCGCTTATTGGTGTTGGTTATTATTGATGCCTGCCAGCGCGGCCTTTGCAGCATAAAATACAGCGCGACCCTTATTCATGGTCTCCTTCCATTCCAGTTCCGGAATGGAATCATAAACCACACCAGCCCCGGCTTGTATGTGTAAAGTCTTGTCTTTAATCACTGCGGTGCGGATAGCGATTGCGGTATCCATATTGCCGTTCCAGGCGATATAGCCTACTGCGCCGGAGTAAATGCCGCGTTTCACCGGCTCCAGCTCGTCAATAATCTCCATCGCCCGGATCTTTGGTGCACCACTCACCGTTCCGGCGGGGAAGGTGGCGCGCAGAACATCAATGGCATCCATATCCGGTACCAGTTTGCCGGTGACGTTGGAGACAATATGCATGACATGGGAGTAGCGTTCCACGACCATTTTGTCAGTGAGTTCCACGCTGCCGATCTGACTCACCCGTCCGGCATCATTACGCCCCAAATCAATCAGCATCAGGTGTTCAGCGATTTCCTTGGGGTCGTTGAGTAATTCCTGTTCCAGTTCACGGTCGCGGGCTTCTGTTGCACCGCGTTTACGTGTACCGGCGATAGGGCGGACAGTGACTTCATTATCTTCCAGCCTGACCAGAATTTCCGGTGATGAACCGACAATATGAAACTCTTCCAGATTGAGGAAGTACATATAGGGGGAAGGGTTCAGGCGGCGCAGAGAGCGGTATAAATCCAGTGGTTCAGCATCAAACGGCACACTCATGCGTTGTGACAAAACGACCTGCATGGCATCACCGGCGGCAATGTAATCCCGGACTTTGCTCACCGCATTTTGGTAACCGTCCTGAGTGAAACCGGAGATAAAATCACTTTCATTGATTTCTGTGGTTTTATGCGCAGCTTTGTACAGGCGTTGTGCCTGTTGCAGCTGTGTTTCCAGTTTATTCAGGCGTTGATGTGCGTTGTCAAAACCGCCTTCCTGAGTGAGTGCAATCAGATATAACTCACCACGCAGATTATCAAATACTACCAGTTCATCCGACACCATGAGCAGAATATCCGGCGTACCCAGAGGGTCGGTTTTATTGTGGTTAGCAAGTTTTGGCTCGATATAACCAATGGTTTCATAGCCGAAATAGCCAACCAGTCCGCCATTAAAGCGTGGTAAATCGTCGGTGTCGGGCACCTTGTACCGGCGCTGGAAATCAGCGATCCATTGCAGCGGGTCTGTGACCTCAAGTTGCTCAATGGTTTCACTGTCCCGGTGTATTTCAACCCGATGGCCAAACACCTTGATCACTGTGCTGGCGGGCAGGCCGAGTATGGAATAACGCCCCCATTTTTCACCGCCCTGAACAGACTCAAACAGGTAAGAGTAGGGCGCATCGGCCAGTTTTAGATAAGCGCTGAGTGGGGTATCGAGATCGGCAAGAATCCGGCGGTAAACGGGAATATGGTTAAAACCCTGTGCGATATACGCATCGAAGCGTTGCTGTTCCATGATGTAATCCTTTTGAAAAAATGGGGGGTATAGCGTTACGGGGTGAGTTTTACTGCCACCAGCTCCGCCATCGCCATGATTTTTCAAAAGATGTGTTCATCATTTACTACTGCCAGAATTTTGATATAGTTTGTGTAAACAGGATATTCTTTATACCTTTTGCTGCAATGAAGTCAGTGATAACTTCACTGCAACTGTTATTAATAGTATGCGGTGATTGGCTGCAGATCAACTGTTTTAAACGTTGGCAGCGCCTAACTGTTCACGAAATTCCGCGCAGATACTGTTATAACGTTGCGGATCTTGTGCACCGGGTTTGCCAAAAATTCCCGATCCGGCTACAAAGGTGTCTGCCCCGGCTTCTTTGATCTCACGAATATTGTCTGCTTTCACCCCACCGTCGATTTCGAGACGGATATCCAGTCCGGATTCATCGATCATTTTTCTGGCCTGGCGTAGTTTATTGAGGGTGGCGGGAATAAAGCTTTGCCCCCCAAATCCGGGATTGACTGACATCAGCAGAATCATATCCACTTTATCCATCACATATTCGAGGATAGAAAGCGGTGTGGCAGGGTTGAACACCAGCCCGGCTTTACAGCCTTCATTGCGAATCAGCTGCAGGCTGCGGTCAACGTGTTCGGAAGCTTCGGGATGGAAGGTAATATAGCTGGCTCCGGCAGCAGCAAAGTCCGGGATAATACGATCTACCGGCTTAACCATCAGGTGAACATCAATAGGGGCGGTAACACCGTGCTTGCGCAATGCTTCACATACCAGTGGGCCAATGGTGAGATTGGGGACATAGTGATTGTCCATCACATCGAAATGCACGATGTCTGCACCGGAAGCAATGACATTATCAACTTCCTCACCCAGCGTGGCGAAGTTAGCAGATAGGATAGATGGGGCGATGAAATCAGCTTGTCTGGCCATGGGTGTTGCTGCTCCTGAGTCGAAAATACGTTCACAGGCTAAGTACCTCGGGACTATGTCAACGTCAAGTTGCTGAACCGCCCGCGCGTACAATAATGCCATGCGTTTTAGAGTGGCAACTGTAACTCATGATGGCAGAAATTACATTCCGGCACTGGGAATAAACCGTCGGGTAAATGGAGATAATGGAACGGGCGGGTGAAATGTCGTTTGGGATAAGAGCTTTGGGATTAAAGCGATTTAGCGTGATTGAACGAACACCGGCAGACTGATGTATCAGCCTGCCGGGGATAGTCAGTCATTCCTGACAGGATTACTGGTATAGCTTTGGTGCACCAACCTGATCGTGTAGCTGATTACAAACATCTGCTGACAGACCGAAACCCTGTGCTAACTGATGCAGGTATTGGGCTTCCTGCTGAGTATCGAGATCGATAGCTGCCAGTGAAATCGCGTAAATCTGCTGCTCCATGCCTCTGGGTACACTGCTGACAAAGCCGTTTACATCCAGTGGCGCCTGAAATTCGCTGCGAACAAAAGCCGCTTCGTCCGGCTCAATATTGCCCAGCTTGGCAATAATATTTTCCTGTTCTTCAGCGTCAATATTGCCGTCTGCCTTCGCTGCATTGATCATGGCACGAATTACCAGTGTCGCCTGTTCCTCAGCTTCGTTGCGGTCATAATCCTGTGGGAAAAAGTTAGATGCAAGATCAGGTGCTGAGGTGTCCTGAGCCTGAGCAAATTTACCAACGGCACCGCCCAAAAGATTACCCAGACCACCCATGCTGCTACCAGCCGGTGAACCATTGCCGCCACCCAGTAGGCTGCCCAGCATATCTGCCATTCCGCCCTGTTGTTGTGATGGTTGCTGGCCGTTCAGCATACTGCCCAGCATGCCACCAATACCGCCACCCTGCTGCTGTTGGCCACCGCCGAGCAGGCTACCCAACATACCTGCCATACCACCTTGCTGTTGTTGGCCACCGCCGAGCAAACCGCCCAGCATATCAGCCATACCACCACCCTGTTGCTGTTGGCCGCCGCCCAGCATATTACCCAACATGCCAGCCATACCACCCTGAGAGCCACCGCCCAGCGCTGAACCTAAAAGGTTGCCCAGTACATTGCTGCCGGAGCCGTTTGATAAGGCACCGCTGGCCAGTAGACTACCAAGAATTTTTACTGCATCCATTTAATTATCCTTTCATTGAATAGAATGTCGGTTGTGATAACCATCTGATTTATCGTTAGTATTATAGACGAGTGAAAGACCAGATGGGTTCATAGCGTAGCAAATCAAGCTGAATTTCTCATCAATGTCAGGTAAGCGGATATCACCATTGCATGCGGTTTCAATATGTTCTACAACGTGGAATACATAATGCTCATGGAATAATTATTGATATCAGTTTCAAAATCTGAATCAGCACCGGTACTAATGGCATGTTCCCATTCTCCCCGCAGTGACATATTCTGGTGGAACTGATATTGCGCACCAATGCCAATGAGGGGGGAAATGCCATTGTCTGATGTGTCTTTAACAGCGTCATTCATTTCCATACGGGTTTCGCGTTTCCAGAAGAGAGCGCCCGCCTTACCGACCAGTTCAAGGTTAGGCAGTGTATCTGGTGCGATTGGCAAATAACCGACGCCGGTGACCTGATAGCCGCTGACTTGATTTTTGCTGGCTACTGACTGTGAACCGGCAGTGCCGTTTAATTCAGCATCACCGTGATCAACATAAGCGACTTCTGCTCCCAACATCGGGTTAAAGCGCACGCCTCCGAATACTTTGTATCCCATGGAACCTTCATCGCAGGAACCCTGTACAAAAGGTGTATTACAGGCACTGCCCTGTGTGCTGTAACCTGCTCCAGCACCGCCATAAATTTTAACACCGTTATTAAAGCTGAAGTTGGAACTGAGATCAGTTGCCAGTGCTGCCTGTGCTGACAGCAATAATCCTGCTGCCAGTGCCAGATTGATTTTATCTTTCATTACAAACCCCATTTGTTATTTTAATTATTAGGTGGTTTTTGGTGGATTATTGTCGTCAGTCGGCTAGTAAGTCGAGACGCTAACACCTACAGATAAAACGTCGATATCCGATTCATAATCCCCTTCACCGGTAGAGAAAATATGCTCCCACTCGCCCCGTAGCTGCATATTCTGATACAACTTGTATTGCGCACCAACACCCAGCATTGGGCTAAGGCCGCTATCGTCTGATTCGTCGTTGACGCCGGTTAGTGCGACTTCGTTGGTATTGTCTTTGTCCCAGTATACAGCGCCAACTTTACCCATCAGTTCAGTACGTGCAGCGACCGGCATGTATCCAACAGCTGATACTGAGAAGGCTCTGGCGTCGCTTTTAAATGTGGGATCACGTGGCATACTGCCCGGATCTTCCACTTCGCCCATCCCGAGGTAGCCGACTTCAGCGCCTACACCCCGGTAACGAACACCGGCAAATATTTTTCCGGCCCCGCTGTTACCTTCATCAAAGGCCCTTTGATTAGCCGCACCGATACCGGCCCCGGCATAAAAATCAGTTTCCGGTGCAAATCCCCAGCCCTGCATGCGTTCCCCTCCCGCATGCACAGCCGTCACTGCACACATTCCGCCAAGCAGAATGCTAAGTTTAAGTACATTTTTCATTTCAGCTGGCCCCCAAAGCCCCTAAATGCTGTTGTTTCGTATTGCTGTTTTTGTGTTATGTGCATATCTAAAAGCTATCAGATCGGTTGCTGCCAAAACCTGACGCGCAGCAGATTATGTCTGCTGCAACTTTTATCATGTTGTTTGTCGTTTTATAGTGAAGAAAAAGTTACCCCAACTGACAAAAGGTCAATGGACTCTGCTGCCTCATCTTTAAACCTGCTAATTCCATCAAAACGTTCCCATTCCGCTTTGATGCCCAGGTTATCGCCCATGTCATAGTTTGCCCCGACGCCGAGAAAGGTGCCGGAGTCATCATTTGTGTAGCTACCGGAAGAGCCGGATGTTTCGTTCTCCCACCAGATCATGCCGCCTTTACCGAATAATTCGATTTGATCACTGTACTGAAAGGTAGCCAGACCGGCTGTGGTGTAACCGCTGAGCTTTGATGTCATTTTATTACCATTACTGTCATCAGCGCTTAGGTCACCGAATTTGACGTAGCCGCCTTCAATAACCACATTATCGTTCAGGCGGACGCCGGAATATGCTTTCCAACTCTTCTCATCATCCAGACAATTGTTAAGGCTGGTGCACAGTGCTTCAGACTCACTCATCCCTATGCTGGCACCCATGTAATTATTTGCCGGTTTTTTCTGCTTATGTGCCATAGGATTATATGGAGCAGCGGCCTGCGTCTGTCCCGGAGCCAACAAGCTTAGTAACAGAGCAGAAATGATTGCACGAGAATATTTCATACAGCCCCTTTTTATTTTTATTATTTTGGGCACAATTTTATGCTTTATCAGCAGGGTAAGAAAAAAAAACGGATGAACGCACAACTCTGTATAAATGTTGTACATGTGGCGGGTTTAAGCCCTGCTGACAATTGAACGCAGGGCTATATTGGGTGTTTTGTTGAGCCTGTCTTTATTGAAACTTTGCGGCACGCTGTGGGAAATTGGTCTGTAAAACCCGCAGACTATCCGCAGCCAGATCATTTTTGCCTAATTGCTTTGCTGCTCTGATCTTGATTTCCAGTGCATCAATCACTGCCGGTGAACCCTGATAATGTTTAATGGCGTATTCCGCACGGTTGAAGGCTGCCAGCCATGCGCCGCGACTCATGTAGTAATTTGCCACATTAACCTCAGAAGTTGCCAGCGTGTTGCGCAGGTACTGAATGCGGGCTTTGGCATCAGCCGCATACTGACTGTCAGCATGACGGGTTACGACACGGGAAAAGTCCTGGAAAGCTTCTTTCTGGCGCACGGTATCAAGGTCTGCGATGCTGCGTGGAAAGAGTTTGTCCACGATATTGCTGCCACGATTGAAGTTAACCAGGCCCCGCAGATACCATGCATAAGCAAGCTGTTTACTGGTTGGGTTCATCCGGACATAGCGGTCAATGGTGTCGAGGGCGGTATCCGGCTCATCAAATTTATAGTAGGCGTAGGCCGTTTCCAGTGGGGCGGCCTGTGCGTATTTACTGAGTGGGTAACGTGCTTCCAGTGATTCATACATCTTGATTGAACGGTCATACCTGCCGTTCTGCAACGCGGTTTTGGCTTCCTGATAAATCTGGTCAGCAGACATGCCTTCCGCAATGTCTTTTTTGTTGCCCGTAATACCTGAGCAGGCGCTGAGGGTAACAGCGAGCATGCCGGCTGTGGCCAAACGCATGAATGTTTTCAGAATTGTTGTGTTTGTCGACATTTGATTAATAACACGTATGATGGAACAAGTTTGCAAGTATAGCGTATTCATTGGTTTTAACATGCCCGAAAGTCAACAGATTATTAGTATAGTCCCGCCTGAAATGGCTCAACAGCGTCTTGATCAGGTGCTTGCTGGTCTGTGTCCGCAATATTCGCGCAGCCAGCTGCAGAAATGGATCAGGGCCGGACAGGTCAAAGTTGATGATAAGGTGCTGAAACCCAAGGAACGCTTAACCGGTGGTGAAGAGATTATAGTTGCGGTGACAGAGGAAATTCAAACGCACTACGAGCCGGAAGCCATTCCACTGGCGATTGTTTATGAAGATGAGACCATTATGGTGGTGAATAAACCAGTGGGGCTGGTGGTTCATCCCGCTGCCGGAAACTGGTCAGGTACGCTGGTCAATGGCTTGCTGCATTATAACCGGGAGCAGGAAAAGCTGCCGCGTGCGGGGATTGTGCACCGCCTGGATAAAGATACCAGTGGCCTGATGGTGGTGGCAAAAACCCTGGAGGCTCACCAATCTTTGGTCGAGCAGTTGCAGGAACGGGATGTGAGCCGGGAATATCTGGCACTGGTGCATCGGGCTGTCATTGCCGGGGCAACAATAGAAGGCAATATCGGGCGTCACCATGTCGACCGGAAGAAAATGGCGGTTACGGATGGCGGTAAAACAGCGATTACTCACTATCGGGTTGAAGAGCGTTTCCGGCACCATACATTATTGCGTGTAGCGCTGGAAACCGGCCGAACGCATCAGATTCGTGTTCACCTGAGCTGGAAGCAAATGCCGATTGTTGGTGATGCGACCTATGGTGGCCGCCCCAGGGTTCCGGCGGGGATTAGTGATGACTTACGTGATGCCTTACTGCAGTTTCCAAGGCAGGCCCTGCATGCGACACGTTTAGGTCTGACCCATCCGGCCAGTGGTGAGAGTATGTGCTGGGAGGTTGGTGTGCCTGATGATATGCAGCAATTACTGACCCAACTCAGCCTTGAAGAGGCTGAACCGGTTTGACCGGGGTAAGATTAGAATGCAGGTGTATAATATAGCAGGAGCGTGGATGTGAAGCGTGGTGATAAAGTCTGGTTGCAAAATGCCCGTGATCGGGGCTGGGTTATCCCTGACTGGCCTGCACCTGAGGGTATTAATGCAGTATGCACAACACGCTGTGGTGGGGTGAGCACTGCGCCCTTTGACAGTCTGAATTTAGGTGATCATGTTGCTGATGCGCCGGAAGCGGTGGTAGAGAATCGACGGATTTTGCGCGAAGCTTTGCAGTTACCGGCTGAGCCGTTATGGCTGGAGCAAGTGCACGGTACGGATGTTCATTGTATTGATGGCTCAGCCGTTCAAATTGAGGGAGCTAACAGGGATATTCCCAGTGCCGATGCTTCGGCGGTATTCATAGAAAATCAGATTGCTGTGGTGATGACGGCAGACTGTCTGCCGGTATTGTTTTGTGACCAGGCTGGAACCCGTGTAGCGGCAGCGCATGCCGGTTGGCGTGGCCTGTGCAATGGTGTGTTGGAGCAGACGGTAACGCAATTAGCATGTGAGCCTGAAAACCTTATGGCTTGGTTGGGGCCTGCTATCGGGCCGGAGGTTTTTGAAGTGGGTGCTGAAGTGCGCGAAGCTTTTATTCAGCATGATGCGCAAGCCAGTCAGGCCTTTAAAGCCGGGGCGGAGGAGAGCAAGTTTTTAGCGGATATCTACCTGTTAGCACGCCAGCGGTTACAGGCGATAGGCATCAACCAAATCTATGGCGGTAATTTTTGCACGCTAACTGATAGTGACCGGTTTTTTTCTTATCGGCGTGAAGCTCGCACGGGGCGTATGGCATCGTTAATCTGGATGTAGATCAGGGGCTGCAAACGTTTCTGGCTGTTCCTGTTTCATTCTCATCGCGTTATTGGAGCAGGTATTTGAAAATACCTGCCATGCCGGGCATCTTCTTTAGCTCTGCATCAGTGTTTCCAGTACTGTCAAATTTTTGTTTTCACCCGCAACGATTATCCAGAATTTTTCCATAAGTTCCTGCCCTAGCAGCGTTGCAGCCTTAGCTTTGACTTTTTGTGCCCGTTGCTCATAATTCATGGGTGCTGCGAGGTCGTGATAAGTGCTGATCGTGTCGCCTTGGTGAGTTGTTATTGTGACGGTGGCCTGTGTCTCCCGCATAGTATCATCAGCAATCACGTCAACCCGATCCCGAAGAGCAACTAATTCAGGAAGCCGACACATCGCATCATTAAAAGCGGAGATTGCAGCGGTATCATGGCTATATAGCGCCATCGCAGTTGTCAGCCGATAACTGAATTTAGCCTCCAGGCCAGTTTCAGGCGCCGGGATATTGCAAACTTTCAGCCAGGGTGAATGCACCCGTAATTCCACTCTCGCGATATTATCCGGGTTAATCTTGTGCTGTGTGCGTGCTTCAATCAGTGCTTCCAGTGCTGCATGGGTACCATGACAACAGGCGTGCAGTTTGTGTTGTACGGATTCAAAGACATAGTCCTCTCCCAGTTTGTCAAAAGCAGTGGTGTTACAATCCGCATGATGCGTCCAGGCTAAGCCCTGTTCACATTCCAGGGCGTCCGGGCGTGAAATAAAACCGGAAGCAGCCAGTTTTGCGGCCTCGACACCATTAGCTGCTGCCATACCGGCATGATACGGTTTGCCCATAGTGCCAAACTGACATTTCAAGCCTGAAGCGCGTGTTGCAGCAAGTCCTATCGCATAGCGGGTTTGTTCTATATTGAGTTTTAACAGGCGGGCAGCAGCAACTGTGGCGCCAATGCTGCCAGCGGTGGCTGTCTGATGGAAACCATGTTTGTAGTGCGAACGTCCCAGCCAGTCACCAACCCGGCACGATACTTCCATTCCTATCAGTGCCGCATCTAACCATTCATTCCGGTTGCTATGTGTTTGCTGAGCAATGGCAAGTGCTGCCGGAATAATACCAACACTGGGATGGCCGATATGAATGAAATGCGTGTCGTCATAATCCAGCGCATGGGAGATGGTGCCGTTTGCCAGTGCTGCGGCACGAACCGGGAATTTGCGCTTGCTACCGAATACTGAAGCCTGTCCAGTACCACCTTCGTCCTCAATCATATTACGCACAATTTGACCCACCGGCTCTTCACGCCCGGCAACACTCACTGCCAGCCAGTCGAGCAGGGATAACCGTGCAATCCGGCGTACGCTGTCCGGAATGTCCTCAGCTGTTGTGTTGATAGTGTAAGCGGCAAGCATATCAGTGATGGCAGTGTTCATTGACTGGCTCCTTTGAGGGTAGAAGTGCCTGAAAGATCGGTGTTTTCATTCTTGGAATCGTGCCATTTTCTGTTCGGGTGCGCCAGAGTGCTATTAGAATTTAGGTAACTCCTCACTCCCAATCCACCGTCCCATGAGCAAATTCCACCAGATAATCAATCAGTGCATTTGAAGCCGTCGTAGCGTTTTCCGCATCACCGCCAGCCACTGCCCGCAACATTTCTGCATAGTGCCCAGCTGCAGGTGTATAATCACGTCGTTTCATGTGATAAATCCAGAACCGTCGTGACATGCCGCGTACAATGCCCAGTGCTTTATCCACATAAGGGTTATGGCTGGCATTCATTACCAGATCAAAGGCTTCACTCACATCCAGCAGCGCCTGTGCCCGGCTGGGGATATTCTCACCCGACCGGGTTTCCAGTTCTTCAGCAAAGGCCAACATAGCCTGTCGATCTTCCGCACTGGCTCTTTGTGCTGCAGTAGCCGCCGCCAGATTCTGAATTACCCGACGCACTTCCAGCAATTGCAACTGAACTGCCGCATCCACCTCGCTAATCTGCACACCCCGGCGCTGGATAATATTTACCAACCCTTCCAGTGAAAGTCGCTGCAAGGCTTCCCGTACCGGTGTGCGCCCCACATCCAACAGTTCGGCCAGCTCTTTTTCGGTGTACATCACCCCCGGCTTCAGCTCAGTCAGCACGATCATCTCTTCCAGTCTCTGGTAAGTTTTATCGGCGCTGCTCAGGTTGTTCTCTTCCATCATTGACGCGGTAAGCTCGCTATTAACATTGCGGGCGATGATACCATAAGGCTTAATCGCTGCTGCGCTCTGCTGAGAGTTTCTTCTGCAAAACCATTCGTACCCGCGTTCCGGCAGCATCACCCTGACGATTAATCTCAGTAAAATTAACCCCTCTGGGGTCAAGCGCAATCTGTGCCTGTAAGCGCTCTAATAAAGCCTTATCCTCATCAAAGGCTTCGGTGACACTCTTTTTTGTACGTTCACACAACTCAGGCGATAAATTGGCTATATCAAACGCAGCCCCCCAGAAATAATGTGTTCGGCCCCTTGTCGATGGGGTGACAATATGGCAGCCACGCATCAGAAAGTCTTCCCGCGCCCCGGCTTCCGGCTCCGGATCATGCACAATCCAGTCCGAAAACGATACCGCCAGTGAAGGCATGCGGCCTTCCTGTTCGCGCTTAATCGGCTTGGTTTCACTAAAACCCATGGCATGGCAGAACAGCGGGCTGAGTGGCCCGACCGGGAAGTCCTGACGGTATACCACTGTATCGCCTTCCATCGTAACCTTCGGCACATTCTCCCAGTCATTCTGGCGGAACGTACTTTTATGCAAATAGGCAATATGGGTCAGATCCAGCACATTCTCCCGTATCAACACCCAGTTACACGCCACCTCGTAATAGCCCAGCACCGCCGACCAGTCGGGATCAGTGGTATAGGACATATCAACTGGGGGGTCATGATTCTCGATCTCATCCGGATCACCCATCCAAATCCAGACAAATGCCCCGGACTCGCGTAACGGATAACTGCGCACACCAACGGTAGGCGGAATCTTATCCTGACTCGGGATTTTGCTGCACTTACCATCGCTGGCAAATTCCATGCCGTGGTACGGGCAGATGATCTGATCGTTCTCCACGTGACCTGCTGATAAAGGTGCCCAACGATGTGGACAGCGATCATCCAGTGCTACGGGTGTTCCATCCG
>JBMZDK010000117.1:0-12022 GCA_049614265.1 Thiolinea sp. | reverse complement strand
AAAAATCAATGCTCTCATCAGCTGTTTGCTTGTTAACATGCCGGGTTAACAGGTAATGCAGAGTGGTAACAACATAGCCGAGAATAACAATGAGTGATCCCTTTTCAGCGATTTACTCAATGCAACAAGCCAACACCTCTCTTAAAACGGTTCACGCTGCAGCATAATCCGGCACAGAATCCGGCTATACTGTGTTGCCTGACTCAGTCCACAAAATTATGATAAACCACATCTTCATAGCGGTGGAGCCAATGACCCTGGCAAAACTATGAAGCCAAAACTTAAGGAATAACAATGAGTACTACACTATTCGACCTAAGCGGCAAAGTCGCCCTCGTCACCGGAGCCAGTCGTGGTATCGGTGAGGAAATCGCCACATTACTGGCACAACAAGGCGCGCACGTCATCGTCTCCAGCCGTAAAATCGACGGCTGTCAGGCAGTAGTCGATAAAATCACCGCAGCAGGCGGCAGCGCTCAGGCGATTGCCTGTCATGTCGGTGATATGGAGCAGATCGAAAGCATTTTCACCGCTATCACCGAAGAACATGGCAAACTGGATATATTGATCAACAACGCCGCAGCTAACCCCTACTTCGGCCATATTCTGGATACGCCGCTGAGTGCTTATGAAAAAACCGTCGATGTCAATTTGCGCGGTTATTTTTATATGTCAGTAGCCGCAGGCCAGCTGATGAAAGACAACGGTGGCGGGTCAATTGTAAATGTCGCTTCTATCAACGGTGTCATTCCCGGTGATATGCAGGGTGTTTACTCGATCACTAAAGCAGGTGTTATTTCCATGACCAAAGCCTTCGCCAGAGAATGTGCCGATCTGAATATCCGGGTGAACGCCCTCCTGCCGGGCTTTACGGATACCAAGTTTGCTTCTGCGCTGGTAAAGAATGATGCGATCCGCAATAAGGTGTTAGAACACGTACCGATGAACCGGGTAGCGGAGCCGAGCGAAATGGCAGGCACAGTTTTATATCTGGTGAGTGATGCTGCGACTTATACCACCGGCACCTGTATTAATGTGGATGGCGGGTATCTGGTATCGTAAAGGGCGTTCACAGAAACAAGCACAGAAATCAAATCCAGCGACACAACTACAAAATTAAAGTCTATAACTACTAACCTCCATTTCTACAGATGAGTATATCTGCTCCATTAACACGCACATTTTCAGGATATGCGTGTTACAGGTGGTGCCGCGCTGCATTGTTAGCCTTCAGCGATTTCTCAAAATCCACTCACATCACAAATCCCCAAAACGCTGAAAATCTCTGCAAGCAGTAATTGTTGAATAAATTCTTGACGTGGGAATATTTTCCCCGCAATATATTGAGGGAAATATTACCTCGTTTGAAATATTAATTGAGAGGATCCCCGAATGTCAGTTCACCCAGCTATAAAATCAGCACCATTCATATTCGCAGTTGCTATTTCTTCAGTAGCGACCGCTGGTACTGCCCCTACCATCACCGGTGACCCGGTCAGTCACGTTGCGATTGGCACCGAATATCGTTTCCTTCCTCAAATCGCTGCCCCTGACGACGACACACTTCAGTTATTCATCCGGCGCAAACCCTCCTGGCTACATTTCAATGCAACAACGGGGGAATTACACGGTACACCAGGCACAAGTGATATTGGCTTGCACAAAAATATCCTGATTCTGGCCAAAGCCAGCGACGGCAATAAAGGCAAACTGCCCCTCTTTAATATCAGTGTGTTCAACCCCGGCCCCACGATCAGCGGTGAACCGACCACCACTATTAACTCAGGTGAGACCTACAACTTTACCCCAACGGCCTTTGACCCAAATGGCGATAAGCTCAGTTTCAGTATCAGCAACAAACCAAACTGGGCCAGCTTTAATACACGTACCGGTGAGTTAAAAGGCACCCCTGCTCCGATCAAGACGCGTAACTACCGCGATATTGTAATCAGTGTTTCTGATAGCAGCAGCACAGTACAATTACCTGCCTTTGGAATCAGCGTGGTTAACGGCACAATCAGTACGGCTTGCACAGCTTCGCTGAACAACGGTGATACGCTGAACTGCAAACTGGATGACACCGGTAACCGCAAATTTGTCTTAATTGACCCTCCGCGCGGTTTTTCCATTCAACCCAAAACCGGCATTGTGCACTGGACGCCTACCAGCGATCAGACCGGCCAGCACTATATCGGCATTACCGCACGCGGTGGTGGTGACGCAGTGCAATGGACAGCGAGTATCAATGTGGCCGACGGCGGAACAGATGCGGATGGTATTTATGTCGCTCCTGATGGTGATGACAGGGCAACCGGAACCGCTACTGCGCCGTTTAAGTCGATCAAGCACGCTGCTGATAATGCAGCTAAAGGTCAGACGATTTATTTACGCGGCGGGACGTATTACAACAGCGAATACGGCCAGCCTTTTAATGACCGTCGCTATGGTAGTATCGCGCGCATTACCACTTCCGGTACGGGCAGTAAGCCTATCACCTTACGCCCACACGGCAATGAATACGTCAAATTGGTTTCCGATGTTAACGGCCTGCAATTCAAAGGTGCTCAGCATTGGATTGTGGAAAACCTGGAAGTTGAAGGCACAGCACAATCTTTGAGTTTATCCGATGCTATGGCCACCTGGTGGTCAGATGACAACAAGCAAACCACCGGGCGCGGCATCAGCACTAATGGTGCACAGCACATTACCATCCGCAATAATGTCATCCACGATTTTGCCGGGCCGGGAGTCGGTAATAATGGCTCCGACATGATCAGAGTAGAAAACAATGTGATCTATAACAATGGCTGGTGGAGTACGGCGGGTACACATGGCGTATCAAACTCCTACCTCACGACAGTAGCGGGTAATGAAAATAAAGAAGCTCTCATCATGGAAGGCAACCTGGTCTTTGCCAATCAGTCACGTTTAGTCTCACATGTATTCAGCAAGGGCGAAGTCCACCTGGTGATTGATGAAGGCAATGGTTTACATGCCCAAAACAACTCAAAAACCTTTGATGGTAAAGCACGTATCGAAAACAACCTGATGTTGTTCAACGGCAAGGCCGGGTTTGGTATTAACACGATGGACAAGGTAAGAGTGCTCAATAACTCTTTCTATCAAAATGCGCAGATTGTTAACACCGGCGAACTGGCTGTGCAGTCATCTTCTCCTACAGCCGTTAATGGCAACCTGTTCCAGCCTTTATCACACCGCAAAACCCTAAAAGACAGCAGCAAAGACTATGACCTGCTGCGTAATAATATGACGACTTATGGCACTGATAGCGCTGAAATCACCATCGGTGGCGTATTACAGACCAGTGTTTTTACCAACCCTGCGAATCATAACTTCAGCCCGGCAACGGGTATCAGCACCGATATGGGTGTTCCGGCGGCACATCTGCAACAGATGAACAACCGTGTTACTGAATACGGCATCACCGTTCAGAAGCCTGCCCTTGAAGTCATTGACGACGCTTATCTATGCCGTATGAAACGACAGATTTTTAACGATTGGGCTGGCGCAGATGCTGCACTGCAAACCATTAAACTGGTTGATCGAGACAACAACCACCAAGTGTATACCTTCGCTGGCCGTGACACTTTTAGCTGCACCGAATGACCCTGACAACATTCATCCATTGAACTGACAAAATCGACATGACTGGAGACTAAGATGGCACATACCTTAGCTAAAACCGGCGTCGCAATGACGTTGTCCCTTTCATCCATGCTGTTTAGCAGCGTGGCCGTCGCCAACGAGCTCATTACCAACGGCAGCTTCGAAAACTATACGTTAACCGATAAATCGAAAACCCAAAACAACCGCACTAAGTGGGTCACACTGGATGGTTGGCAAGGTGCCGCCGAAGTGTGGGCCAACGGTGCAGGTAAAACGGCCACTGATGGCACACATAAAATCGAACTGGATCTCAATAGCTACCATATTGATGCGCTCAGCCAGTCAATTAGCACTCAAACCGGCTATCAGTATCGCCTGAGTCTGGATGCTTATGGTCGCGCTAAACACATTGCTAATTCGCAGTTTGAAGTCTTGGTGGATGAACAACTCATCGCCACCATCTCGCCGACTAAAGACTGGCAATCCTATGCGGCGACTTTTTATGGTAAGGGAGGAACACAAACCCTGACGCTGCGGGAAATCGCCACGCAAAACACAGGGCGAGGCGCAATTATTGATAATGTGAGTTTACAGGCAACCGGCTTGACGAATGCCGAAGCCGCCATTAGCTCAGGCGATGTCACGGGTATAACGGAACAAGTATTGCTCGATGCAACCCTGGCGGAATTGGCCGCGAAAAAAGCGACGCCAACGCTGTGGCAGGAGCTGTATGGCACAGAAGTCATCAGTTATACACCATCACACAGTAGCCAGTTATTCGATATTCATGCTGCTGCATACAATACTGTACCGCTGTTACTGGGAACGGCGGGCAAGGTATTGGCTATTTCCGGGACAACAGGGGATGCGCGGTTTGCGGCTTTTGGCCATTCACCGCTCGACATGCTCAGTGGCGGCGGTAGCGCTAGTTATGAGACGCCTTTTAATCGCCTGCTGAGCTGGCTAATCACCGGAGACACTAATAACGCGGTGTTGTCCGGCGCTTATAAAGTGGCATTATCCGGTGTTTCGGCCAGCGCTAAAACCTGGTTACAGACCAAGGCACCAGACTGGAACATTGTCACCTGTGATGACGCCACGGCACTCAATACCTGTTACAGCGATGCTGACTTAATTATCACAAATGGCGGCAATGGTAATCATGCGACGCAAACCAAAACCGCACTCAGCGCTGCCATGAATAACGGCAAACCCGTGTTATATGCCCATACTTCGGGCTGGACAACTAACGCTGGCATTGATGCTGTAGGCGAGTTGATGGGCTTTTCTATGCCTTATGGCGGCAACTGGTGGTCGAGTGATAAAGCCGATTGGACAGATGCCGATGCGATGCAGGCAGGCTTCTGGAGTAAGCTTGGGCTGGGTGGTGTGGAAACCCTGCTGAACCACTTTAAAGCGGGGGATTATGCGTTTAACTGGGATGCCTGTTCGGGCGAATACTGTGACGATGTGACCGGGCTGGACAGTGATTTTCTCAACGGCGCGCGCTATGTTAGAAACGTTATGAACAACCTGGATCAACAGAAAATCAATATTTTTGCGCAGGACGGCCATCGTTTGTACAAATTGCTGGCACTGTTGGGTGATAAATTGCGTCAAAGTGTGCAATATCCGATGGACAAAAACAGCACAGATGATACCGCCTTTATGAAGTCGTATTATGCGGATCACGCGGTTTATAACTATCGCGCGATTAATCCGGCACAGCCCGACATGGGCAATTTCAGCCGCAGTGATTTCAGCCATATCACACCGGTCACTAAGACGGTTAGCATGAACAGTAAAATCCATTTTCGCTCAGCGGGTGTTTATGCACTGCCGGGGCAAACGGTACAAGTGACCCGAACCGATAATAGCGCGTTGACAACAAAAATCTTTGTCAACACCCTGCGCGATACCTCAACGCATGAGTTTGCTAATAATGGCTATTCCCGTCCGAAATTCTTACGCAGCGCTGCCATTGCTGTCGCACCGGGCGAGACAATTAGCCTGACTTCGCCCTACGGTGGCCCGATTCAGGTCGAATTTGACACCAATAATCTACCGGTTGCTTTTACCTTTCAGAATGTTGGTGAACACCCCTACTGGGATGGTGAAGAGGATACTGCCACCTTTGTTCAGCAACTGGCCGATGGCCATTATGACTGGGCAGAAATCGTCACCCCTGGCTTTGAGGCTCATTCCACGCTGAGCAAAATGCGCCAGTCGATGAATATTACGCGCTGGGGTTCTGCTGAAGCACTGGCCAACGGCACAATGCGTTATATGCACAACTTCCCGCACATTCTGGCTGGCTTCCAGGGGCCGGGCATTGACGCTGTTCCTGAGCTACATGACTTCGCAACGACCAATGGCTGGACGATTGATACGCTGGACTTTGTTAAACACATGAATGCTGACCAGGCCAGCTGCGGCTATGGTTGTTCCGGCAACCCTTATGATGCCTACTGGGCTTTTGATCCTATCGGGCATGGCGATGTGCATGAATTAGGCCATGGTTTACAAAGCGGTCGCCGTTTTAATGGCTGGGAAAACCACACGATGACCAATTATTATGCTTTCTACACCAAATCACAGTACTTCAAAGATACTGGTGATGAACCACACTGCAAAGATCTGCCGTTCGAGCGTGTCTTCAAAGTGCTGAATGCCAGTGTGAATGAAAGCGATCCGGCGGCCTATGTCAAAACCCATCTATGGGATAAAGCAGGCTGGTCAGAAGGCTCAAGCATGTTCCTTCAGATGATGATGGCCGTACAGCATGAAGGTATTCTCAGCGACGGCTGGTTGTTACTGGCGCGTCTGCATATACTGGAGCGGGAATACAACCGTGCCAGAGTGAATGAAACCACCTGGAATGCGAAACGCAATAACCTGGGCTTTGGTCAGTACAGCTATAACGATAGTCATGGCATTGATAATAACGACTGGAATCTGATCGCCCTGTCGTATGTTACCGGACGTGATTTCACCGATTACCTTGGTCTATGGGCCGTTCCTTACGGCACGACCGCCGCCACACAGGTCACGGCATTGGGTTATCCGAAGATGCCAACGCAATACTTTAAAAGCAGTAGTCAGGCTTATTGTAAAGGCTTGGATAAGCCGGTATTGGCAGTTGATGGGGTGCAGAGCTGGTAAGGCTTAATCACACCAATCCCCAAATCTCCCTCTGGCATAATGACTATGTCAGGGGGATTTTTTCAGGTGCAGTATGCAGCAGCAAACTAACTTCATTGCCGTCATTGGTGGCGCAAACATGGACTTACTCGGCAAAGCCACCGGCCCAACTAACCGGGCGGACTCCAACACCGGCCAGGTTTCATTTTCACCCGGTGGGGTCGCACGTAATATCGCAGAAAATCTTGCCCATCTTGGCAGTCGCTGCGAGTTAATTGCCCCACTGGGTGATGATCCCTGGGGCAGACAGTTAACAGAACACTGTGAAACTGTCGGCATTGGCATGACACACCGTGCCGTTTCAACCGAACACAGAACCTCTACCTATCTCTCTATCTGTAATCAGCACGGTGAGTTAATCAGCGCTATCAGCGATATGGAAATTATCGACCATTTAACTCCGGCCTTATTACGACAGCGCCTGCCGATACTGAAACCAGCGGCGTGTTGGGTGCTGGACGCCAATTTAAGTTCAGAAACGCTGGCATTTCTGTTCGAACATGCCGGGAATATTCCGGTGTGGGTTGACCCGGTTTCAGTGCTGAAAGCGAAAAAACTACTGCCACACCTCCCTCAGATTCATTGCATGACACCAAATCTGTATGAGGCAGCTCTGCTTACAAACAGCCCATGTAACCGCTATCAGGATGCACCCGCCTTAGCCAGAGAATTGCACCGGCTTGGCGTGGCAAAAGTTATGATTACCCTGGGCAAGCACGGAGCATACGCCAGCGATCAACAGGACACTGAGCTAAGTACTAACTGGCTGGCAGCAGAGGCCACACAGATCAGGAATGTGACTGGTTGCGGGGATGCTGCTATTGCTGCTTTGATACATGCGAATAATCGTGGCATGGACTGGCACAACAGTTGTAAACTCGCGATGGCTGCGGCAGCGTTAACTGCTGCATCAGAACAAACCAATACTCCCTCACTGCAAACACTGGCTGGTCATTCATGAGCAACATTGCACCGTATCTCGATATTCATCCCACCGTTGCAGCAGCACTCGCCCAACAACAAGCCGTTGTTGCGCTTGAATCAACCATTATCTCTCATGGCATGCCTTATCCGCAGAACGTCGAAACAGCACTGGCGGTTGAACAACAGGTTAAAGATCAGGGCGCAGTGCCGGCGACAATGGCAATCATGGATGGCAAGTTAAAAATTGGTCTGGATAAAGACGATATCACCCGCTTGGGCAAAGCCGGGCACAGCGTCATTAAATGCAGCCGCCGCGATATTCCGTTTGTACTGAATAGCGATAAGATGGGCGCAACCACCGTTGCCGCTACCATGATTTTAGCGGCCACAGCGGGTATCCGTATCTTCGCCACCGGAGGCCTGGGCGGCGTACATCGTGGCGCAGAAACCAGCTTTGATGTATCAGCAGACTTACAGGAACTGGCACAGACCAATGTTGCAGTCGTGTGTGCCGGAGCGAAATCCATTCTGGATATTGGGCTGACCCGGGAGTATCTGGAAACACATGGCGTGCCGGTAGTGGGCTATCAGTGTGATCAGCTGCCAGCTTTCTATGTGCGGGACAGTGGCTATGCAGTCGATTATCGCCTGGATAGCGCGCAGGATATAGCATCAGCATTGCGCACCAAATGGAATTTGCGGTTGGATGGCGGTGTGATTATCGGTAATCCGGTGCCGGAACAATATGCCATGGCGAATGCAGTGATTGATGCCGCCATTGCACAAGCCCTGCAGGAGCTGGATGAACAAGGTATCGGAGGCAAAGAATCAACACCGTTTCTGTTAAAGCGGGTTGCCGAGATCACTGGCGGTGATTCGCTGGATACTAATATCCGGTTGGTGATGAATAATGCGCGGGTAGCAGCAGATATCGCAGTCGCGATGCAGCAACAATAAGCAGCTCCCCTTATGCCTCACAAATCAAATCTACCGCCTGTTCGGCCACCATCATTACGGTGTTACAAATATTGACCGTTACCATATCCGGGAATACAGAAGCATCCGCCACCCGCAGCCCCTCAACACCTTTCACCTTCAAATCGGGCGTCACAACCGCATTGGAATCATGATCAGCCCCCATGGCACAGGTACCGCAGGGGTGATAAACCGTTTCGCAAGACTGTGTCATATAGGCAAAGAAATCTTCATCATTATCAATATCACAACCCGGCATAATCTCCCGTTTCAGGTAAGGCGCTAAAGCACTGGCCTGAGTCAGACGTCTGGCATAGCGTAAGCCACCCAGTAGAATTCTCCGGTCATAACCCTCCGGATCAGAAAAATAATTCAGGTCAATCTGTGGCGCGCTCAGCGGATCAGCATTCTGCAACTGCAAAGAACCCCGGCTTTTGGGCCTTGCGACATTTGGCGACAGCTTGACACCATGTTCAATCCCCTGAAACTGCTGATCACCAACATACTTTTCACGCAGACGCAGGACAAAATGAAATAACACATCAGGTAGCTCAGCCTGCGGCTCCACCTTGATTAGTGCCGTTGCTTCACAAGGCGTCAATGCCCATGTCGGGCCGGGAGCTTTCAGTTCACAACTAATATTCGCCGCCACATGATCTATCAGATTTTGCCCAACCCCGGGCAGGTTCACCATGACGGGAATGCCTGAACTTTGCAGGTGCTCACCAGGCCCAATCCCCGACAACATAAGCAGCTGAGGCGTATTAATACTTCCCGCACAGAGTATGGTTTCAGCACGGGAACAAAACTCACCCCGGTCAGTTGACACACCGGTAATACGCTGACGATCCATTAGCAGACGATGTGTCATAACACCGGTAAATACATGCAGATTCTGCGGCAGGCTTTTCAGCGGGTGTAGATAAGCAACCGATGACGACTGACGCACATCCCCTCTGGCGTTCAATGGAAACCAGCCGGTGCCTGCTGTTAAAGGCTCGCGGAAATTTGTCTCCGGCAAACCTAATTCAATATTGGCATCGATAAATGCCCGGCTTAACGCATTACCTGCGGGGGCTGATTCAACATGTAAGCGTTGCCCGATGCGTCGCAATGCCGGAGTCAGCGTTTCACTATTCCAGCCTTTAGCACCCAGCGCCTCCCAACGATCCAGATCAGCAGCAGGTGGCGGGATAAATGCACAGTCATTGTGATTGGCACAACCTCCCAAAATACGGGCGCGTGAATAGGCCATTGACTGTCGTGATTGTCGCGTCGCTCTGGCCTGATAACCCCAGTCGTAGCTTTCATCCTGTTTATCGAGCTGAGAGAGAAAATTAGCCGCCGGGTCATTTTCGTCGCAGTGCCCCGCTTCGAGTAAGGCAATCTGACTTTCCGGTAACCGGTCAGCAAGATTACGGGCAACGATACAGCCTGCTGCACCGCCGCCGATAATCAGGTAATCAAAACTTCGTTTGCTCATGATATAAATTACGATTTACTCAAAATAAGAAATAAAAATTGACATTTTCAACAATCAAGCATAAATATAATCCCGTTTTCAGCAATTTTATCTGCATGATGTCAGAAAACACAACAAAATCCGCAGCAAACCGTAATACGGGTAAATCATCCCCGGCCGATGAACTAAACCGGGAAATTATCCGTTTCTTACAGGAAGATGGCCGACTGCCGTTTAAAGATATTGCTGCTGAACTCGATGTATCAGAAGGCACTATCCGCAATCGCGTGCAGTCCATGAAAGAAGCCGGAGTGCTTAAAATAGTCGCGCTGGCTGATCCAATGGCGATTCGCTACAAAGCCGATGCCATGGTTGGCATTAAAGTATCCAACCAATCCAGCCCGCGCCAGGTTGCACAACGGCTGTCCGCGCTCAATGAAGTGGTTTATGTCGTCTGGGTATCCGGACGTTTCGACCTGCTCATTGAAGTGGTATGCGAAACTGAAGAAGCCTTTCGCGGATTTCTGGATGCACACTGCTTTAACAATGAAGACATCGCTCAGTTTGAAATCATGACATCTATCGAGATGTTTAAGAATCAGTTTTTGCTAAAAAGGCAGGCGATTTAAGTTCACCCTCACCCCCTCTCCTTGAGAGGGTGTCGCAAAAGCAAAACCCCCTCCGTCTCCCCTTTTTCAAAGGGGGAACGAGGGGGATTTAAGGCTTCTGCAACACCCTCCTTGAAGGCGAGGAGTTTAAACCGGAAAGCTCAAATCAATAGCACTATAACACCAGGAGGAGAACACATGAGTAACACCTACTATGAAAACTTTCAGGACGCCTTACCCGATCCACAACGCGTCGCCGAAGAAAAACAAAAATTGCTGGATGCAGGCGTTAAGTATATCCTCTCCTGCTGGATCGACATGTTTGGTATACCCAAAACCAAGCCAGTACCGATGAGCGATTTTGAACTACTCGTTAATGGTAAAGGCCCGCAGTTCGCCGTCCATTCCATCTCCTTTGTCCCCGAACTTGGCCCGGCTGACGCCGACCAAATCCCCCTGCCCGATCTTGATACCATCGTTATCTGCCCCTGGGACAAAACCATCGCCTGGGTATTCGCTGATCTGTGGTGGGAAGACAAGCCCTATAACCTCTGCCCGCGTCAGGCGATGAAACGCACCATCCGTGATGCTGCAGAACAGGGTTATGCCATGTATGCCGGCGTAGAGCCTGAATTCATCACTATGAAATGGGATGACGCAGGCCTGCCGGTTAAAGCCTTCGACAACGACCCTGCCCCAGGGCAAGGATTACGTCCCAGACGCCAGGCCTTTGGTTACGACGTGGAATACTCATTAGACTCCATGGGCTTTCTCGGTGAGTTAATCGACATCCTCGAAGACCTGGGCTGGAATGTACACGATGTGGTAGCTGAGGGTGCCTACTCCCAGTTTGAACTCGATTTCCACTATACCGACGTGCTGAATATGGCAGATCGCATGGTGTTCCTGCGTGTGCTGCTAAAAGAAATTGCCAAAAAACACGGCATTTTTGTGACCTATATGCCGAAACCGACCACCGGCGACTGGCGTTCCGGTGCGCACATGAACACCTCGATGCAGCGTATCAACAACCCCGGCGTCAATATCTACGAAGATGGCAAAGGCGGTTGGAGCCAGGACGCACTGCACGCTGTTGGTGGTATTCTCAAACATGGTAGCGGCATCACCGCGATTGCCTGTTCCACGGTGAATTCCTATAACGGCTTAGTGCCTAAAGTCGGTGGTTTTGAAGGTGGTACCTATACCTGGGCACCGACACACATGG